>NZ_JACEFB010000007.1 GCF_013694095.1 Thermogemmata fonticola
CACTCAACACAACCCAGGAATTGAAGCGCGAAATTGTCTTTCACATGCAGTGATGCCGAAAGGCGTTTGAAACGGCGATGCGTGATGCGCCGCAGGCCGCCTTGGCCTTTCACATGCAGTGATGCCGAAAGGCGTTTGAAACTTTTGTCCGGGTGGGGCTCGAAGCGGACCCCCATGCTTTCACATGCAGTGATGCCGAAAGGCGTTTGAAACTCTTCCAGCCAGAGGAGGGCGGAGGCGATGGCATGTCCTTTCACATGCAGTGATGCCGAAAGGCGTTTGAAACGGCGTTGAAGTTCGGGCTGGTACCGCCCACCACAGCCCCTTTCACATGCAGTGATGCCGAAAGGCGTTTGAAACAGGTCAGAAGAGGTAAGTTGAAAGAGCCTAGTAGGACTTTCACATGCAGTGATGCCGAAAGGCGTTTGAAACTTGTGATTTTCATGTCAGTGACAAGGAGGTTATCAACTTTCACATGCAGTGATGCCGAAAGGCGTTTGAAACGCGACCTCAGCCGGCCTGGCTGGGGGAGTATCGGTCTTTCACATGCAGTGATGCCGAAAGGCGTTTGAAACATTCCAGGCCAAGCCAGGTCAATTATGTAGGTTTCTTTCACATGCAGTGATGCCGAAAGGCGTTTGAAACTCTTGCGGCTTACTAACAATTACCTTGCCGACAATTTTTCTTTCACATGCAGTGATGCCGAAAGGCGTTTGAAACGCGGGACCTGCGGGCCTGGGATAACCGCTCCAGGCTCCTTTCACATGCAGTGATGCCGAAAGGCGTTTGAAACACATCGTGGCGTCACCGTGCCGCGTGGACGGCCCCTTTCACATGCAGTGATGCCGAAAGGCGTTTGAAACTAACTCTCTCAATTCAACCCAGGCGGAATAATGACCTTTCACATGCAGTGATGCCGAAAGGCGTTTGAAACATCCACCCGTACAGCTCCATGAATTCCGGGTCTAACTTTCCCATGCAGTGATGCCGAAAGGCATGGGAAGTCATCCCCTCTCCCGAAGTTTCGGGAGAGGGGAAAAAGGGGTGAGGGCCAGCCCCTGATGCCGCAAAGGCGTTGGACATACGAATCCCAGAAATCGCTAACTGTCAGCAGTTCAAGCGAAGTGTGAAGTCGAACGGTCAACGGGGTGGTTAGTCGGCGAAGAGCCAGCGGGCGAGGAGTTCGGCTTTGGCCTCCCAGGTTTCGGCTGGAAGGCGGAGGCGGGCGGCCTGTTGCTGGGGCGGTAAACCGCTGCGGAGGCGCTCCAGGACCAGGCGGGCGAACTGTTGCGGGGTGTCGGCCAGATCGGCGGCGTCGGCCCAGGGTTGGAGTGCGGGCAGGCGGCGGGCGACTACGGGTTTCCCCGTGGCCAGGTATTCCAGGAACTTGAGCGGCTGCATGGCCTGGGTCAGGGGGTTGTCGCGATAAGGGGCGATGAGGACGGCGGCGGCGGCGCCGACGGCGGGCAGGTCTTCATAAGGCACTGCTGGCAACATGTACAAATTTGACAATTGTGTCAAATCGCGGGGCGGGGCGTCCTGTGGTCCGAGGAGCAGGAGGCTGCCGCCGGTGGGACAACGTTGGAGGGCGCGGCTGAGAGCGTGGAGGCAGGCGGGGTCGAGGCGCTGGTCGATCAGGCCCCAGTAGATGATCCAGGGCGGGGGAATGGCGAGAGGCGGCTGCCAGGCGGCGGGGGGATGCTGGAAGCGGCGGGCGTCCACGCCGTGGGTCAAAAGCAGAGTCGGCAGGCGGTGCGGGGGGAGGCGGTCGAGGAGGCGGGGATGGGTGATGATGAGGCGGTCGAGGCGGGGAAAGAGTTTTTCTTCACAGCGGCGCAGGGTGGGGCCATCCCAGCCGGGCCAGGCGGCGTAGTCATCGAGGCAGTAGTAGACCCAGCGGCGGGCGGGGACCCGGCCAGGCAAGTCGGCGACGAGGGGCAGCGTGGTCAGGACGACGGGAGGTTCGGGCCAAGCGGGCAGGGAGCGGAGGAACTGGCGGGTGTTGAACCGGCGTGCCCAGCAGGAGCGGAAGGCGGGCCAGAGGAGGGGCCGGAGAACCCGGGGAGCGGCGGCAGGGGAGCTGACAGGCGCTTGCCACCAGCGGCGGAGCTGTTCCCAGGCGCGGCGGAGGTTTTGGACATTCCATTGCCAGCGGCGCAGGCCGATGACTTCGACCCAGGTCACCGCGGTGCGGTCCAGCAGACGGCGGATGAGATGCTGGCAACTGGAGGGGTGGCGGCCCCAAGGATCGGAGAAGACGAGGAGCGGGGGAAGCGGTGCGGGCGAGGGGGCATTCACGGCTCACTCCTGGTCCGGCAGCGGAGCGGGGCAGGAGGGGGGGTCTGGCGGCGGGACGGCGGAAAGGGCGGGGTCTGCTGACTGATTGCTGTCAGCAGAGGGTGATGGGGCGGTGCGGAAGCGCAGGACGCGGGCGGGAACTCCGGCAGCCACGGCGAAGTCCGGCAGAGGACGGGTGACCACGGCCCCGGCGCCGACCACACATCCCCGGCCCACATCCGCCAGGACGATGGCTCCGGCGCCGATCCAAGAGCCAGCGCCCACGCGCACCAGCCGCCGCTCGCCCCCCTGCTCCCGGATGGGCCGGCTGGGATCCTCGAAGGCGTGGGTGTGTCCGCCGGAGGGGATCAGGACGTGCCCGGCCAGGAGGACATCCCGTTCCAGGTGGACCAGTCCCAGGAGGCAGCGCGGGCCGACGTAGACGTTCTCTTCCAGCACCGCGCCGCATTGGGAGAAGAGCGTGCCGAACTCCACAAGCACACTGGAGTGACAATGGGCCAGCACCTGCTGGAGGAAGGCGCGGCGGAGGTACTGGCCGGTGATGCCCGGCAGGAGGGACAGAAGCTGAGAGGCGGACTCCAGGGCGCGATCCGGCCCGAAGAGGCCGCTCTGGAGACGGTAGAGGAGGAGCAGAGGCAGCACCAGAATCAGAGCCAGGGCGCGGGCAGCGGCTTTGAGCCAGCGTTTGAGGGGGTTCCCGGCGCGCGGCGGTGTCCCATCCCTGTCACCCTTCCCGTGCACGGTTACGCTCCGAATGCAGAGTTGGCACTGGGGCGAAAGAAGGTTTTGCTCCACCCCCGAAAGCCCAGGGCGGCGGATGATTTTTTGGCTGCCAAGGATTCCGACATGAGGTATTATAGGAGCAATGCGTTGGTCAGGACCGGCCACGGTGGCGGTGTCGGCGCAGCAGCCAACGGATGGGAGGTCAACGCCCATGACCGACCCAATTCTCGAACGCTTCGCTCAGAGCTGCGGGATGCAGCAGGCGCTGGAGCTGCGCATTCATTTGCACGACGGAGACAAGCTGGCGGAAGGGGAGATCGAGTCGCCGTTCGTGCTGGTGGGGCGGGATGATGCCTGCGATGTAACACTGACGGACCCGGAGGTGGACCCGCGGCATTTGTGGCTGCAAGTGCTGGAGGGGCAGGTTTACGCGGTGGATTTGGGGAGCCGGGCGGGACTGCTTTGGTCCGATGGGCGGCGGGGGTCGGGCTGGCTGCGGCAGGATCGTTCCCTGAGTGTGGGTCCGTTCGTGCTGATGTTGCAAAGGCCGCCGGCGGAGTTGGCCGAGAGCGAGGCGTTCCCGGAGGAGTACCAGCCGCTGCAATCGGATGCGACCCTGGCCTGGCACTTCCCGACCGCGGTGCTGGAGTTCCGTAACGGCAAGCGGGCGCGGGACCGCTGGCAGGTGAACCGACGGCTGACGCTCATTGGCCGAGCGCCGGAGTGCAAGATCCGCCTGTCCGCCGAGGACATCAGCCGCTATCACTGCGGCCTGGTCTTCACGGCCAGCGGTTTGTGGATCGTGGACCTGTCCGGCCGGGGCGTGGTGGTGAACGGGGAGCGGATGCGGGTGTCGCCGCTGGCAGACGGGGCAGACTTGTGGGTGGGGCGCTTCCGCATCGGGGTGCAGGTGGGCGCCCCAGCAGCGGGGTCAAGGGGAAGCGAGAGGCCGCCAGGGGTGACATCCGCCGGGCCAGGCAGGCCGGCCTCTCCCGCTAGCCGATCGTCCGCTTCCGGACTGGAGGAACCGCAGCGGGGAACGCCGGCGGAACCGCCGCCGTCTCTGCACGACGAGGACGAAGTCCCCCTGGGCATTCTGCCTTCTTCCAGTTCAGCCTCCGCGGCGGGTCTGTCCAGTTCCCACATCATGGCGGAAGCGTTCACCCCCGGCACGAGCGGCGGCGAAGTTTCGCAATCGATTCTCATCGCGCAGTCTGGCAGTTTGACTCCCCCGCCCCAGCCGCGGCCCACCGAGGCCGGTTCCGTACTGGAGGAGCTGTCTGCCTCATTATCCCGTGCCGGGGCGGAAGAAGCGGGGAGCAGTGCGGTGGCACTGGCTGAAACCCGCGGAGCTGCCGCGGCGGAGACGCGCGAAGAGGGCCGCCTGGTCCTGCTCCTGCGGGAGATCGGGCAGTTGCACCAGCGGATGGCGGCGCTGCTCCAGCAGTCCTGCGCGCTGTTGGTGGAAGTGGGGATGCATTTGCCGCCGGGGCAGCAGGCAAAGCTGGAGGAAACGCTCCACAGCCTGCGACGGGTGAGCGAAAGCCTCCAAGGCGTGCACGCGGAGCTATCCCGTTGGGCCAGCGAGACACCGCGGGAAATCCGGCATCCACCGCCGCGAGTGCGCCCGCCGATTCCGCCGGCGCCGATTCCTTCCTCACCCCCCTTCCCTCCTTCGCCCCCCTCGTCGGGACCCTCCGGGGAAGCTGCCGATCCGCCCGCCGATCCCACCGATGCGTCCATGTTGAGCACGCTGCCGCACGCCCGCGTGGAACCGCGGAGCAAGTCCCGCCACAACAGCGCTGGGTGAATGGCCCGCCTTCCCCTCCGCCGGGGCGGAGCCGAGAGAGGCCGAGCGGCAGCCCAGCGCGGGCATAAGAGTGACAAAGTGTTATCACACCAACAGCAGAGGGCTGACTCCGGGCGCGAGGATGCGAGGCGTGTCTGCCGGGCCGTCAGGCGGGCAATCCCGGCCAGTCGATCCTGCCGGTGAGGCGGCGGAGGGCGTCCCGGTATTTGGCGGCGGTGCGGGCTGCCACCTCCGGGGGCAAGGGCGGCGGCGGACTCTGCTTGTCCCAGCCGCAGCTCTCCAGCCAATCGCGGACATACTGCTTGTCGAAGGAAGGCGGAGAAGAGCCGGGGGAATAGGACTCCTTCGGCCAGTAGCGGGAACTATCCGGTGTCAGCACTTCGTCAATGAGCAAGAGGGTGCCGCCGGGTGTCAAGCCGAACTCCAGCTTGGTGTCCGCCAGGATGAGGCCGCGTTCTTCGGCATAGGCGGCGGCGCGGCGGTAGATGTCCAGGGTGCGGCGGCGCAATTCTTCGGCCAATTCCCGGCCTAGCCGTTCCTGCATCTGGGCCAACGAGATGTTTTGGTCATGCCGCCCGCCTTCCTCCTTGGTGGCCGGGGTGAAGATCGGCTCTGGCAGGCGCTCGGCTTGACGCAAACCCGGTGGCAAAGGAATGTCACAGACCGTGCCGCGCTGGCGGTACTCGTTCCAACCGCTGCCGGCCAGATAGCCGCGGGCCACGCATTCGATCGGAATCACCGCCGTCTTGACGACCAGCATGACCCGTCCGGCTAGCTCCGGCTGCTGAAACGCCGCTGGCAAATCTTTCAGCTCCGTGCTCAGGAGATGGTGCGGCACCTGAAGCCACTGAAACCAGAAGTCACTCAGCGCGGTCAGGATGCGCCCCTTGTGAGGAATGCCCGTCGGCAGCACCCAGTCGAAGGCGCTCAAGCGATCCGTGGCCACGATGACCAGGCGGTCCCCCAGATCGTAAATATCCCGCACCTTGCCGCGGCGGCAGGGGTAGCCGGCAATGTCGGTCGTCAGAAGAGGGGCGTCAGACAGGTCGCTCATAGAGGCATCCTAGGAGGCAGCCCTGGCCCAGGAAACAGGCGAAGAAGGCAGCACGCCCGGGGGGACTCAAGCGGCAAGGCCCCTGGCGCCAGCAAGGCCAGACTTAGCGGACGCGGGCCTGGAAGCGGATGACACCGCCCTGTCCAGGCAGCAGGTCGCCGACCAGTTCCCAGCGGAGTTGCTGCGTACCACCTTCCTGTTCCTGGAGGAAGAAATTGGCAGCGCGGCTGCTCTGGGACGAACCGGGAACATACTCCAGGCGCGGGCTGAGATGGTCGGTGATGGCCAGTTGGCTCAAGGGTTGATCGCCGCTGTTGAAGAAGCGAATAGTGATGGTGACCACGTCGCCGGGCTGCTTGGGTCCCGGAGGGTCGATTTGCTTGCTGGCGGTGAGCGGGGCGAGGGTGGGGTACGCCGTCAATTGTTCCGGGGCGACGAGGACGGCGGCGACTTTCACGCCCTGGACTTGAGCAACAGCTTCCAGGCGCTGAGCAGCCGCAAAGAGGGACGTGCCCGTCTGGCTGAGATAGAGCGACGGCCTGAGCTGGCCGCTGAAGGCTTGCAGGCGCTGGTAGTGGAAGTCGGCGCGCGGCTGCTCCCGCTGCCGGACGGCCAGGGGGAAGCTCCGCTCCTCGGCCAGGGCAGCATGGTGGACGGCATAGACTCCCTGGGGCAGCCATTCGGCTCGGCGGAGGACGAAGCGCGGGGCGCAGAGGCGCACGGGGTTGGTCGTGGCCACGCGCCGCTGCTGGCGGAGGGTGTACTCCACGGCGACATCGCCCACATCCAGGCCGCCGAGCTGCTGCCGGGGATTGATTCCCAAAGGCCAGCCGCGATCCCCGCCGTTGAGGAAGCATTCTTCCTGGAGCGGTTTGGGACCGGCCAGCGGGTCGAAGGGAGGCACGTGCCAGACGGGAAACTGCGGGGGCCGCATCGGGGCGGGCAGACGGGCCATCTCCGGCAACAGGATGGTGTTGGCGATCGCCGCCTGGCGCAACTCCTCCGCGGTCGGCAGACGGTTCCCCAGCCGCAGCACCACGAACAACCGGCCCTGCTGCTCGGCGTGCTGGCGGGCCGTCGTTTCATTGGCATCGTTCAGTTCCAGAGGCGCATCCGGCGTGGTCGCCGCCGGGATCGCCCGCGCCGGGTCTTCCAGATAGACATACTTGACGACCACCCCTCCGCTCAGCGCCCGGCTCAGGTCCTCCCGGCTCAGGAGCAGAGGCACGGGAAAATCCTCGGCCCGGATTCCCCCGCGGGACAGCAGGCTGCCATACACCGTCACTTCGGGATACAGCGCCGTGGGCGCCTCCGGCGGTACGAACAGCTCCGGCGGTAAATTCGACAGCTCGAAGCGGTAGCTATAGCCGGGGCGCAAACCCAGGCGGACCGAACCAGGGTAAAGCCGTGCCGCCGACGTGCCGGGATAGACCGTCACGCGCACCCCCTCCGGCAGCAGGAAGCGCACGTAGGTCAGCGGCGCCAGGTCCGCAGCCGGAACCCCAGGGCGCGGCGCACTCGGCCCGCTCGGATGGCTCGGATCGCTCGCTGGAGCCGCCGGCACCACCCCGCCGCCGATCACCGCGGCTAGCAAAAGCGGCATCAGGCCGGCACCCACACCTGGCCCGACTCGCACCCTGCGCTGCATCCGTCCCATGCGCACTCCTGGGAGCATGCTCCATTCCCCCCACCACGAATCCCGGCAGCTTCCGCTCTTTCCCCCATGGCTGCCGATGCTTCCCGGCGGCTGCCGATGCTTCCCGGCGGCTGCCGATGCTTCCCGGCGGCTGCCGGTTGTCCCCCGGCTGTTTCTCACGTTGCCGGTCTGATCGGCCCATACCTGAGCGCGGGGAGAAACCCAGGGCACCTGCCTCTGGCCCGCTGGCTACACTTCCGCCCGTCCTGAGCTGGAGGAAAAAACCAGGGGCCGTAGGATTTTACCGCCCCGTTGGGGCTTCCGCGCCGTCGCCCGCGCTCCTCGCTTCCCCTCGTCGTTTCCCCTGGTCCTGGGCGTCAGATTCGGCGAAAAAACGGCCCGCGGGTGTTCCTTGGTCCCGCAGGCCGCCCTGAGCTTGTCTGCACAGTGTGACCATGACCCGCAGGCGGCTCTGGTCTGTCTGCGTCGTGTCACCATGACCCGCAAGCGGCCCTGGCTGTCCGTAGAGTGTCACTTCACGGGCGGTAGGACGGCCGGGAGCGAAGCTGGACCCTGGGCGGCACTCGGTGGTGCGGGCGGCACCGCGGGCAGCGGCGGCAGCGGAGCGGGGCCAGTGACACTCCGTTCCGGCGCGACCGATCCCGGCACAGGAGCTAGCGGCGGGGCCACGCTGGGCGAAGCCGGAGCACTGGGCGAAGCCGGAGCGCTGCTCACCGTTCCCTTTTTCGGCTCCGGCGGCGGGACCGGCATCGGCGGCGTCGGCGGCATCACCCGCGGCGGAGCGGCCGGCGGAGTCACCGCGGGCGGAGCATTCATCGCCGGAGAGTTTTTGTTCTCCAGATCGATGTTCCCCAGGCGGATGATGCACAGGATGCTGCCGCGGCTCTGGGCTTCCTGGATCGGGTCGGCTCCCGGCGGCAAGCGCGTCGAGACCAATTCCTCCGCCCCCGCCACCGCAAACTCCTGATTCTCCCGATCCGGCAGGTAGATCACCTTGACCACGAGATTGCCCGCCTTGGCCTGCTGGAAATCTTCGCTGGTGAAGCTGACGGGCACACTGGAATGCGCCAGGAAGGTCAGCGTCTTGGGATTACCCGGCGCCACTTCCAGGGTGGGGTAGAAGGTATCGCCGACGAAGTCCGGTCCGAGATTGCTCAGGCGCAGGCGGTAGATTTGGCCCTGGAGGAAGTTGTAGGCCGCCGGGGCTTTCAACCCTTGCTCGCTGAACTGTCCGTTGGCCAACTGCCAGGTGATGGTCATGCCGGCGGGGCCGGTGAACTTGATCGACGTGCGTCCCATCGCGGCGGGCGGCGCGCCCAGCGGTCCAGTCGGCATCATGCCCGGCACCAGGGCACCCACCGCGGCCACCGCACCCGGCGGACCCATCCCCGGCACCGGCAGAATCCCTTTGTGGGTTTCGCTCACGACCGGGGCCGAAGTGCCGCTGCTGACCTTGGCCCATTTGTCGAAGTGCGGCCCGAAGAGGGGGGCATGGGCACCAGGCACATGGGCGCAGGTGGTGCAGCCATCGTCCGCGGGACGGAGCCAACCGGCCGGCCGCACGGCACTCCCACCGCTACTGCCGCTGCTGGAACCCGAAGCGGGCATCACCCCCCGCGCCGCAATCACCGGCTCGCCGCTCGGACCAACCACTCCCGGCACCACCCGGCCGTAAGTGACCGTATTGTATCCCCCCGGACTCGCTGGCCGCGCGCCGTCAGTGCTCACGCAGCCGCCTCCGAAACCGGCCAGTAACACCAATGTCGTCGCCGTTCGTTTCATAGTCCCCCCCACATACCCCGTGCGGACTCCGCAACCCTAGGATTCCATTTCCTCGGAATCATCTTCGGCACCGCACCGGCCTGATCTTTGCTCAAACTCGTAAAGATTCCCCCAGGCTATTCGACAGATCGGTCAGGCGTCTTCGGCACCGGAGAAAAAATCCTCTCGCTCGGCGGCTTTCCGCCGTTGGTCCGGCGGGAGTGATTCGTCTCTTTGGGTGAAGAGGGGTAGAAGAGGCAGCGGCAGGGACCGGACCGGGCGCACGCCCAAGGCGGGTAAGCTGGGATAAGCTGGGAAAGGGCTGCTGGCCTCGGCGCTGGGCGGCAGCGGCGGCGGGAAAAACTCCGGAGGAGGCGGACCTTCAGGCGGGATGGCAACGTATGGGCAAGCTCCTCGTCATCGCCCCAGCGGGGAAAGAGCGGCAGCAACTGGTACGCTGGCTGGAGCACTTGGGCCATGCGGCGGTCCCGGCCACTCTGCGCGACCTGGAGCCGGAGTTGCTGCGCCGTGTGGATTTGGTCCTCGCCTCCACCCGTCTGCTGCTGAACACCGACTGGTCGCGTTGGCCCCGCGGAATCGCCTGCCCCCAGTTGTGGCTTCTCGATGCTCCCCTCCCGCCGCAGCAGCTCCGGGAGCTGCTCGCGCCGCTCCAGCCGGTCCGCTGGGGTTACCTGGCCACCCCTTTCACCCGTGCGGAATTGGCCGCCGCCCTCGCCGCCTTGCTACAGCCCGATTCCGCCGCGCCTCCCGCCGCCGCCTCCCCGGCCTCGGCCAGTGCCCCGCCGCCTTCCCCGACCCCCGCCGGTGCCCGCCCTGCTCCGCCGCTTCCGGGAGCTGCCGCTGCCCTTGCGCCTCCCGCCGCCGGCCCCCTACGCGTCCACGACTGCCTCGTCAACCTGGAGCAGCGCTGCATCCACCGCCCGGATGGCACCTGCATCCGCCTGTCCGAAATGGAGGCGGCCATCTTGCGTTACCTACTGACGCACCGCTCGCGGGTCATCAGCCGGGAGGAACTCTTGCGACAAGTCTGGGGCATTCCCGCCGAGGGCTTAACGACTCGAACCGTGGACATGCACATCGCCCGCCTGCGCGCCAAGCTCCGCCCCGCCGACTCCGACCCCGCCTCAGCCCCGGCCATCGTCACCATCCGCAAGCGCGGCTACCAGGTCGGCCCCGCCTGGTGCGAACCCCCCGCTCCGGCTCTGTAGGTCTTCCCTACGTCGGCAGGTGACAGGAGGACGACATCACAAATACCAGGAAGACAACACCACAAACGATCGGCTCGCACCTTTCCGGCAAGGCGATCTACCTTTCCGGCAAGGCGATCTCCAGGAGAACTCACTCCACCAGGGGATACCCCTGGAGAAATCGCCGCCCCAAGGATACTCCCCGGAGGAATTGTTCGCCCAAGGATACTCCTCAGAGAAATCACGCACCCACACGCTATTCCCCCAAGGCATCGAGGCATCACTCCCCGGAGGAATCGCCATGAGCCAATCCCTCTCCCCAGTCCCCGCTCCAGGGATCAATCGGTTGACGACGCGAGTGGCGGGCAGCGTGCTCAGTTTTCTGCTGGCAGTGACGGCGAGCATAGTCCTGGGGACGGAGCCGCCCCTTCCCAAGGCAGAACCGCCCCTTCCCAAGGCAGAACCGCCCCTTCCCAAGGCAGAACCGCCGGGGAAAAAGACGGAACCGCCCGTGATTCCCGTCGGTCTGGATGCTTACCGGCAATGGGATCGCTGGTACCTGCAACGGATTGGCGTGCGGGCTTACATGCGCAGCACCTATGACCGCACCGGCGGGAACAAGGGAGCGGACTCCAGCCACTTTCTCTATCAGACCGCCGACGACTTCAACGTCACCCTCGATGTGCTTGGACCAGGCGTGTTGTACTTTGCCCGGTACAATCACTGGCACGGCAGCCCGTGGCATTATGAGGTGGATGGCCGAGATTTCATCGTCCAGGAAACCGGCACCGCCGACCCGGTCCATGCCCGGAAGTTGACCCGCACCGTCTTCCTGCCCGAAAAGGCCTTCCCGCATCCTCTGACCTGGACCTGGCCGGTCACCCAAGGCGCCGACCTGATGTGGGTGCCCATTCCCTTTGAACGCTCCTTCCGCATGGCCTATGGGCGCACTCACTACGGCACCGGCTATTACATCTACCATCTTTTCGACCCCAGTGCCAAGCTCTCCCAACCGATCCGTTCCTGGACCAGCGACGATGCGCCGGCGTCCGACGTGCTGGAGTTGCTACGGCGGAGCGGCACCGATTTGATTCCCGAACCGGATTCCCCGGACGGGCAGAAGCTGGAGCTACGGGCCGCCACCGGCCAGGGCGATCTGCCGGCTGGCCAGACCCAAAAACTCGTGGAGTTGACCCAGGCCCCGTCGGTCCTTCGCGCATTGGAGTTTTTTGTGCCGCGTACCCAAGCCCGCGCCTTCGGCCGGGCCACGCTGCGGATCACCTGGGACAACCGCGCCCAGCCCTCGGTGGAAGCGCCCCTGGCCCTCTTCTTCGGCGCCGGCACCCTTTACAACCGCAACGCCGCCGAGTACCTGGTTCGGGGATTCCCCATGTTCATCCGCTTTGAGGCGGAGCAAGTGCGGCTGAGTTGTTTCTTCCCCATGCCGTTTTATAAGTCCGCCCGCATCGAACTAGTTGGCGCCCCCACCGAGGGGGTCTCGAACATCCGCTGGCGCGTCCGCTTCATGCCCCTGCGGGAACCGCCATCCCACGTCGGCTATTTCCATGCCACTTTCAGCGACCATCCGACGCCGGAATTGGGGCACGATCTGCTCCTGCTTGACACACGGGGGGCGGAAGGCGTGCCAGAGTGGTCGGGCAGCTTCGTCGGTATGTCCTGGATTTTCACGCATCGCGGCGAGCTGTCCACCCTGGAAGGGGACCCGCGCTTCTTTTTCGACGATAGCCAAACCCCGCAGGCCCAAGGCACCGGCACCGAGGAATGGGGCGGCGGCGGCGATTACTGGAAGGGTGGCCAAACCTCGACCCTTCCCCTGGCCGGCCACCCTTGCGGCGCTCCCCGCAATGAAAAACCCAAGTCCGACGACGATCTCATCCATTCCGCCTATCGCTTCCTGCTCGCCGACCTGTTCCCCTTTGGCCGAAGGGCGATCATCCGCTTGGAACACGGCGGGCAGAACGAAAGCACGGAACATTACCAGGCGGTCGTCTACTGGTACGGTGCCCCCGCCCCGGCCCTCATTCCCACCGACAGCTTGAAGATCGGCGATCCCCAAAGCGAGACCAGCCACCGCTACGTCTCCCCTCAGGCCTCCGCACCCTACACGATCACCTCCCGCTACGAGTGGGGGCCGGACGAAGTGAGAAAGGAACCCCGCAAGGTGCTCGTCGTCTATCCCGAACAAACCGACACGGCCCGCAAGACCCGCGGCACTTCCGAGTTTTCGATCCAACTTCGGCCCGACAACTGGGGCGTGCTCCTGCGGCGGAAACTGGACTACGCCTACCCCCATCAACGGGCCGACGTGTACGTGGCCGAGGAAAGCGACGGCCAAGTGGGCGAGTTCCAGAAGGCGGGGACGTGGTACCTGGCTGGCTCCAGCACCTGCGTCTATTCCCGTCCGCCGGAGGAACTGGGCCAGACGCAACACATCGTGGTCACGTCCAACCGCCGCTTCCGGGAGGACGAGTTCATCATTCCGGCGGCGCTCACACGGGGCCGATCCCGCCTGCGCGTCCGCCTCCAATTCGTCCCGGTGGAAAGGCCCCTCTTTCCCGGCTATCCCTTGACCGAGACCGCCTGGACGGAGATTGCCTACACCGCCTACTGCTGGGTGCTGCCGGAATGGAAACCTTGACAATTCAGGCGATTTAGTACATCTATACACCGGAAGCGTGAAACGGGGCGGGCCTCGCCTCCGGGTTCACCCACCGTCCTTGTCCCCCGTTCGCCCCGCTTCCCTGGCCATCGACCGGCCAGGCTAGCCACGGCTTTTTCCGCCGACTTGGGTCTCGACCCGCTCGTCTCAATTCCGCTGTCTTGGCGTGGACTTGGCGTCTGGATCGGCCTGTCTTAGCCCCGCTCGATCGACTGGAACAGCTCGCTCATTTTCATGCCCAGGGCCAGGCAGATGCGGTAGAGCGTCTCGATGGAGGCGGAGTTTTTCCCCAGTTCGATCTGGCTAAGGTAGCCGAGGGAGATGTTGGTGCGGTCGCTGACGTTGGCCAGGGTGAGGCCCAGGCTCTTGCGCCGCTCGCGGATGGCGTTGCCCAGGGATTCGCGCAGGGCCTCTTCGGTCATGCGCAAGAGGCCCTTGCTTTCCAGGCAGCGGAAGACGGTGTCGCGGAGCTGATCGACCTGGAACGGCTTGGTGATGTAGTCGTAGGTGCGGGCACGCAAGCAACTCAGGGCGCTATCCACCGAGGGGTAGCCGGTCACCACGATGATGTTGGCCTGGGGCTGATGGTCCCGCACCCAGGCGAAGACCTGCTCCGCTTCCAGACCGGGCAGCACATAGTCCAGGATGATGAGGTGGTACTGGGTGGGGGAGGCGAGCGTGGCTTCCACGAGGGCGGGATCGGAGACCGTATCGATGATGAAGTTACGGCTGGAGAGCGCCGCCTGGATCACCGAGCAGGTTCCGGGATCGTCATCGATGATGAGGATGCGGATATCGCCGGCGGATTGTAAATCGCGCATGGCAGGTTGGGGCCGGGTTCGTGTCCCCGGAGCTTTGAACACGGGTTTCGGAGTTTGCGTCAGGCGATCATCGATGTCAAACGGCATGGATGCTATCCTCCAACAACCTGGGTGGCCGGATTTTTACTGCTTGTGCTGGCCGGGGCGGGAGTCGTGGCAGCGGGGGTATTGGCCAGAGGCAAAGCGATGCGCACCTGCGTGCCACTGCCCGGAGGCGGCACCGGTTCCAAACTGATGCCTCCGTGATGGACCCAGAGAATGCGGTAAGCGATGGCCAATCCCAATCCGCGATGCCGGACTTTCGTGGTGAAAAACGGCTCGACGAAGAGGCGGCGGCGGACCTCCGGCTTCAAGCCCGTGCCGCTATCGACCACCTGGATCACCACATGCTCCCCCGGCTGGAGGCGGCCCAAAAACGTCCGCGCTTCCGCAGCCGAGAGAGTCTGCACCCGGGCGCTGATGCGCACGCTTCCCCCCTGGGGGCAGGCCTCTACCGCATTTTCCAGAATGTGCCCCACCACCACTTGCAGCGCCGGCGTGTCCAGGGCCACACTCGGCAGTTGCACCGGCAGCTCCTTCTCCACGCGCAGGTGGGGATGCATGTGCGGCTTGAGCCGGCCTTCTTCCCGCGCCACCGCCAGGGCCACCGAACCGGCCGTCGGCTTGTGCTGCCCGCTGCGGCTGAGCTGATGCAACTGCTGCGTGAACTGAATCCCGCGCTGCCCCACCTTGGCGATCTCGGCGATGTAGGAGGCGGCTTGGGAACCGCTCGGCAAAAGAGGCAGAGCCAAATCCGAGAAACCGATGATGCCGGTGAGGATGTTGTCAAAGTCGTGGGCCATGCGCCCGGCGATGACGGCAGCGTCCGAGAGCCGCTGGTGCAGCCGCTGCGGATCAATGATCGGACCGGCCAGCACTTGCAGCACCGGGGTCTGTTCCAGCACCCGGCCGGTCAGTACCAGATACGCCTGCTCAAACTCGCCCCAGGGCTGCTCGCGGGGCGCCTGGGCCCAGACCGCGCCGATTCCCCGCCCCGGCAGAGTGATCGCCGCAAAATACCGCCCGCTGCTCTCCGCCGCGCTGTAATGCACTCCGCTTTCCCCGCCGCGCAAACGCCGGAGGGCATCGGGGGCTTCCGGAGGCACTTCCCGGCTCGCCCCACCCCCCTGCACCGTCAACGCCGCGAGTTCCTCGCCGGTGGGCACCACCAGCCCGCAGCTCTGCCAGCCGCACACCGCCGCCCACCGCGCCAGCAGATGCTCCAGCACCGCCGGCTCCGTCCCCTCCGACCACCACTGCGGCACGAATTCCAGCCACGCTCCCATTTTGCTATTTCGTGCCATCCGCTTTGGCCTCCTCCGGCGCCTCCGCCTCTGCACCCATAGCGTGGTCTTCACTATCTTCAGTGAAACTTTCAACCTGTATCTAGAACGCCTTCAAGCGATGTCAAATCGTTTCACCTCACTTTTCCCGCGATGACACCCGCCGTATTCCTCAATCGCTTGCGGCACTAGCAGTTACGCAGCGGCCAGACTTGCCAGCTACTATTGTAGAGAAACCATTCTTCTTCAGGCCGGTTCTCATCCTTCCACTACAGCTCGGAGTCTGCGGGAACTTGTGTCGCCCCGTGCCAATGCTTTAGCCCCCCCTACTCTCGACCCGGCCACAAATTGCTTCCTCCGCGTACCAACAATTCTCACGGGGAGGAGAACAAGTTCGCGCCGTTTCGCTTGGGGCATGAACATAATTCGTTTTTCCCCTCAATTGCGGACAGAGTGAAACTGAGCCGCTCCAGACCGGCAGGAAACGAGGCAAGTCCGGACTTTTCAGGAATAAGTCAGGAACAAGTCAGGAACTCATGAAGGAACTCATGAAGGAACTCATCAGGAACAAGTCAGGGAAAGGAACAAGTCAAGGAGCTGGCCGCGCCTGCCGCCCGCGATCCTGGACTAGGGAAGCTGATGGGAGAAACAACTAGATTCGTCGAGGGACCAGCCAGTTCAAGCAGCAAAAATAGAGCTATTGATTGAGGCGTCAGCCGTTAGCTCTGCGTTTTGGGATCGATCCAAATCCGTCTCAAGTGAGTGGGGTCCAGGTGGTCAAAATCGCGGTCAGTCGTCAGAAGCGTGCAGCCGCTGGCCTTCGCCGTCGCTGCAATCCACACATCATTGTCTTCCATTCTGGTCCCCTGCCCCTCGCTGAAACATGCGATCTCTGCATAAGCCGAAAATATCGCCGGATCGTTGATGTCAATCCCGATCAACTGCTGGAGCAGCTCTCGCATCTTGGACAGTTTGTTATTGCCCCAACCCAGCAAGCGCGCCAACTTTTCCATCTCGCCCACCGTAACCACGGAAATCAGGCAGCGCGTGATAATAGAGCCCGCAGGTTGTATTGGGTCTGGATCCGCTGGCCCAAGGACTTGTTTCGAATCAAGTGCACCAAGATATTGGTGTCGAGCAAGTGATCGGTGGGCATGTTTTAGCTCAGGCGGCGGAGTGCTTCCTGGATTTGTTCGTCCGTTTCGTCTCCCGGCCATTTGCCAACGATGGCCGCGAGTTCCCCGCGAGCTGCTTGTCCCCCGATGATCCGCTTCGAGCAGCCTGGGGGCAGTGTTCCACGGGGGATTGTGGTGAAGAAGCGGTCCTGCTCCAACGCCGGCACGATCTCGTTGGCGTCGATGCGCAACAGTCGACCGGAAGGACGGAAGACTGCCGTGCCATAAACCGTGACGGGGCAACCGAGCAATCCCTGCAACTGCCGCACGTCACCTTGCACCAGCACTCCCGGGGCTTTCTCGCCGCTGTCCAATCGAATCTCAAACCCCTGGGTACTGGCCCGAAGCATGTCGAGCGTGCCGTAGAGCTTCAGGCGTCGCGGCAGAGGTGTTGTTCGATGTATGCTCTCCGCCGTGTGCAGCACCGTCCGATTCAGATGCGGAGTCATCCCATTTTTGTGCCGTTGACTCCCGACTTCGATGTCGCCAAAAATGCCACGCTGGAATAGGGACCGCAGCTTTAAAATGTGCTTCAACAGCCCCCGATCATATCGATCACTGTCGCGGCAGTCGGACGAAATGTCTGCCAGCACATCGCCCAACACCTCGAACCCTGTATCCACCGGTTCCGGCCTCGATGGCCAGAGTTCGGGCTGCTGATAAAGCTCCGGGGCGGCTTCCCCCAACCGTGGCGCTTCAAAGATCAGTTCGCTCGCGTCATCCCCCTCATGACCGATGAATCGAATGTCCGTTGCGGCCTTGAACCATCCAGGCTTTTTGCCCGGAAAACGGCTTTGTCGTCGGAAGGCCATGGAAACGGAGTCCGCGATCAACACCGGCAGCCACTGAATGACCATCCCCACTTGGGGCGGCAGGCGTTTGCCGTAATGGTGGTCGCTGGTCAGGATGATGCGTCGAGTCTCAGGCACGGCCCACCTCCTCCCGCTTTCCTGACCTGGAATGGAGATGTCTGTCTCTCAGATCACCCCCCTCTGCATAAGGGTAGCCTGTAGAGTCAGTTCAATCAATCCACTTGATCACGGCCATGAGATGGAAGGCCAAAACCGTTCACTGGATCGCGGCTGTTATCTGATGGGAGCGCAAAACTGTTCGCCCACCGTTTCACTGTTTAGCGTTCACCTTGGGCTTTCAGGAACTGCCGATAACGTCATTCATTTGAACTGGGGTCCCTCACTCCTTGTCCGCTTTGGGTTTCGGTTCGAGGCGTTTGAGGGCGGCGGCGGCGGCTTCCCGGACCTTGAGATGAGGATCGCTTAGACGCTGACGCAGGCTGCGGAGGGCCTCGGCGTGGTTCTGGAGGGCGGGTCCCAAGGCGCCAACTTCTTCGACCACGGCCAGGCGGACTTCGTACTCCGGGTCTTTGAGCAGGCTGAGCAGTTCCGACAGATGCTGGATCAGCTCCGGTCCGTGGAGCGCGGCGAAGGTATGGACGGCTTCCTGACGGACGCTTTTGAGAGGATCGGAGCGGGCCAGGCGCAGGACCTCTGCGGCGCTTCCTCTTGCAGCCGTTTTGAAGCTCCCTAGCACACGCAGGGTGCGCAGACGCAGTTCGCCGTCCTCCTGCTGGAGCAGTTGGTGGAGCGCCTGGAGCACGGCGGGGGTTTTCTCCTGGAGCAAGCCGAGGCTGATGACGATCTCCCAGCGCAGCTCGCGGTCTTTTTCCTGGGTGAGAAGAGCGGCGAGGGTGTCGGCGACGGCGGCGGCCCCAGCCGGTTCGATTCGGCCCAAGGCGCGCACGGCCGCTCGGCGGACTGCCGGGTCGCTATCGCGCAGCAGAGTGACCAAGTCGGCGGCGGCGGACTTGGCCTCCGGTCCCGCGACGGCCAGCGCCTCGGCGGCGGCGGCTCGGACGGCCGCTTGCGGATCGCGCAGGGCTTGCACCAAGCCGGGGACCGCGGGGCGGGCCAGCTCTTCATGCCGGGCCAGCAGCAGGGCCAGTTCCCGCCGCACGCGCGAATCTTTTTCCGCCTGCATGGCTTCGGCCAGCTCCTTGGCACAGGCGCGCAGGTCCCGTTCGGGCAAGCCGGCCAGCACCTGGGCGGCCGTCCCACGCACCGCGGCGGAGGTGTCCACCCGCACGGCGCGCAAAATCCCGGCCAGCGCCTCGGTGTAGCGATGCTCCTGCCAGAGCCGGCCCGCCGCTTCTGCTGCCAGCGCACGCTTGCGAACCGAGGCATCGTTGGCCAGCATGTCCAGCCACAGCGACGCTTTCTTGCCCTGATACTCCGGCTCCTGCGCCGCCAGCCGTGCGGTCAGCCGCCCCTCGCTTCCCAACCCCAGCACCAGGGGAAACAGCAGCAGCAGGGCGAATCCCCCGCGCCGGAGCACAACCGCCGCCCTTCCGCTTCCCCGCCACCCTCTGCATTTGGCATTGCTCATGAGGAATCCTCCCGGCTGGCAGAACGGCCTCGGCTCCCTTCCTCCCTCGTCCCGGCGGAGCCGCCCTAGCCCGCGACTGTCCGCGCGATCCGCCCCGCAGGAACGCAGCACCCGCCGCTATTGATTATGACGGTCCGCGTGCGGCGCACCAACCTTTTCCTTTGCCTCAGGAGCTGAAAAAAAGACGGCAGCAGGAACAACAGGGAGCGTCGTCCCCACCGCAGGCCGGGGAGTTCCCCCCCAGGAACAAAGAAGTGCACGCCCGGGATGAGGAAATCCCAGCAGGAAAAGGGAAGCGGGAAGGGGGCGGCTCAACTGCACCGCGTCGCTTTCGGAAAAAGGAAAAAGGGGCGGCTCAACTGCATCCCGTGGTTTCGCCGCAGGTGTCACAGCGGAGGCAGGCGCCGCTACGCACGAGGGTCAATTGGCCGCATTTGGGGCAGGGGTCGCCTTCGTAGCCTTTCTGACGAGCGAGGCGGATGCGTTCGGCCAAGGCCTGAGCGGTAGGACTGCTCCCAGCCGCCGGGCCGCTTCCCGCAGTCGGGCTGCTCCCCGCGGCAGAGTGGGCGGTAGTGGCATTGCGAACCGGGACGCTTGGGACGGCGGCGCTGGTGCTTCCGGCTGGAGCGGTTCCGCGCCCCCGCAACGGATGCAAATGGACCGAGCGCGGATGAGACACTCCTGCCGCCAGGCCGCTGGCTCCTGCACTGCCTCCTGCCGCACCGCCGGCCAGACCTCCGGGCACTTCCACCGTCCGCTCCGCCACGACTTCTTCCTCGTCGAAGTCTGGATCATCCTGTGGATCGTGCTGGGCATCCCCGCGTAAATCTTCCGGCATGACATGGGCCAGATCGTACCGCCCCAGATAGGTGATGGCCAGCTCCCGGAAGATGTAGTCGATGATCGAGGTGGTCATCTTGATGTGGGGATTGCCCTGGACCACGCCGTTCGGCTCGAAGCGGGTGAAAAGGAAGGCATCGACGAACTCTTCGAGCGGCACGCCGTGCTGCAAGCCCAGGGAGACGGCGATAGCGAAGCAGTTGGTCATGCTGCGGAAGGCGGCCCCTTCCTTGTGCATGTCGATGAAGATTTCGCCGAGGGTGCCATCTTCGTACTCGCCGGTGCGGAGGTAGATTTTGTGGTTGCCGATGCGGGCTTTTTGGGTGTAGCCAGCGCGGCGATCGGGCAGTCGGCGGCGGCGGGCAATGTAGCGGTGGACGATCTTCTCCGTGATCCGTTCGGCGGCCTGGACCGCGGTGCGCGGCGGTTCAGCGGCGGTTCCCACGCTGGAGGCCGTCTCCCGCCGGGCTTCGCTGCGGGAACTATTGCTGTCCGATTTGGCATTGGTCCCCGCCTCGGCCACCACGCTGGCCAGCAGCTTCGCTTCCGGGGAATCCGTCGTGCTGAGCGGCTGGCTGAGCTTGGAACCGTCCCGATAGAGCGCATTGGCCTTCGTCCCCAACTGCCAGGAGAGCCAGTAGGCCTTCTTCACGTCGTCGATCGTCGCTTCGTGCGGCATGTTGATCGTCTTGCTGATCGCCCCGCTGATGAACGGCTGGGCCGCCGCCATCATGCGAATGTGTGCCTCCCAGCTCAGGAAGCGCTGCCCCTTCTCCCCGCACTTGTTGGCGCAGTCGAAGACGGGATAGTGCTCTTCCTTGAGATGGGGTGCGCCTTCGATGGTCATGGTGCCGCACACATACGCCTCCGCCGCCTCGATCTGCTCCGGGGTGAAGCCCAGCCAGGCGAGCAGGTCGAAATCGCTTTGCCGCAGCTTCTCCTCCGGCACGCGCAGCACGGTGCGCAGGAACTCCTCCCCGATCGTCCAGCGGTTGAACACGTAGCGGAGTTTGAAGGCTGTGGGCAACTGCTCCTCGATCCGTTGCAGGATTTCGTCCGTGAATCCCTTGGCTTTGAGCGTGCCGGGATTGATGTGGGGGCAGCCTTCGAGCGTCCCCGCCCCGCGGACGTAGCGGACGATGTCCTCAATCTGCCACGGAGCATAACCCAGGCGGCGCAGCGCCGGCGGCACGGACTGATTGATGATCTTGAAGTAGCCGCCCCCCGCCAGCTTCTTGAACTTCACCAGGGCGAAGTCCGGCTCGATGCCGGTCGTGTCGCAATCCATGACCAGGCCGATGGTGCCCGTGGGGGCGAGCACCGTGACCTGGGCATTGCGGAAGCCGTGGCGTTGGCCCAGTTCGAGCATGCGATCCGCCTCGGCTCGCGCCGCCGCCAGCAACTCCGGCGGGCAATCCCTCTCCTGCAAGCCCTGTGGCAGGATCGTCAAGCCCTCGTACTCCTGCGGCGGAGCATTCCAGGCCGCCCGCCGATGATTGCGGATGACGCGCAGCATCGCCTCCCGATTGGCCGCATAGCGGGGGAACGGCCCCAACTCCGCCGCCATTTCCGCGCTGGTGCTGTAGGCCACGCAGTGCAGGATCGCCGTCAGAGCAGCACAGACCGCCCGGCCCCGCGGCGAATCATACGGAATCCCCTGCACCATCAACAACGCTCCCAAATTGGCATAACCCAATCCCAATGTGCGATAGTCATATGATCTGCGGGCGATCTCCGCACTGGGAAATTGGGCCATATACACACTGATTTCCAGCACAATCGTCCAGAGGCGAATCGCATGGCGATAAGCCTCCAGATCATAGTGGCCAGTTTCAAGATTGTAAAAGCGTAACAGATTGAGTGAAGCGAGATTACAGGCCGTGTCATCGAGGAACATGTATTCACTACAGGGATTGCTCGCGCGGATGCGGCCATCGACCGGGCAGGTGTGCCATTCGTTGATCGTGGTGTCGAATTGCACCCCCGGATCGGCGCAGCTCCAGGCGGCATAGGCGATCTGGTCCCACAGGTCGCGGGCGCGGAGGGTGCGGCAGGGGCGCGGCGGGCGGCCTTCCGCCTTGGCCCGCTCCAGCTCCGTGCGCCAATACAAAGGCCACGGGCCGTCGGCCTCCACCGCCTCCATAAACTCATTCGGAATCCGCACGGAATTGTTGCTGTTCTGACCACTGACGGTGTAATAAGCCTTAGAGTTCCAGTCCGTATTGTATTCCTCGACTTCGATATGCTGGATTCCTTGACGCCCCAATTGGAGAACGCGGGCTATGTAATTGTCAGGAATCCATACAGATCGCGCCTCCAGGATCGCCTGGCGTAAAGCCGAGTTCCGGCGTGGATCGAACCGTTCTTCTTCTGTACCGGCATATTGATGAATCGCCTGGAGAATCGCATTGAGATGTTTATTCATGAGGCGGGAACCGACGACCAGGTCCGCCACCTTCTGCTCCTCGATGACCTTCCACTGGATGAACTCTTCGATATCGGGATGGTCGAGGTCGAGGATGACCATTTTGGCAGCGCGGCGTGTGGTTCCCCCGCTTTTGATCGAGCCGGCGGCGCGGTCGCCGATTTTCAGGAAGCTCATCAGGCCGCTGGACTTGCCCCCGCCGGACAGCGGCTCCCCTTCCGCCCGCAGGGTGCTGAAATTGGTCCCGGTGCCGCTGCCGTACTTAAAGATGCGGGCCTCACGCACCCACAAATCCATAATGCCGCCTTCATTAACCAGATCATCCTGAATACTTTGAATGAAGCAGGCATGTGGAGCCGGTCTTTCATAAGCACTTGTGGAATCTTTGATCTCACCGGTTTGCGGATCGACATATTTGTGCCCCTGGGGCGGGCCGGAAATGCCATAAGCCCAGTGCAATCCTGTATTGAACCATTGCGGGGAATTGGGTGCCGCCATTTGCATGGCCAGCATGTAGACCAGTTCATCATAGAAGGCGCGGGCGTCGGCCTCGCTGGAGAAGTAGCCGCCCTTCCAGCCCCAGTAGGTCCAGCAGCCAGCGAGGCGGTGGAAGACCTGCCGGGCGTCGGTCTCCGTCCCCAAAGGCGTGTCGGAACTGGCTCGCTCGCTCCGCCAGAGCCACTCCGGCACTCCTTCCTCCGGCACCCGTCGCGTCTGCGCCGGCACACCGGCCCGCCGGAAATACTTCTGCGCCAAAATGTCTGTCGCCACTTGCGACCAGTGCTCCGGCACCACCACGTTCTTCATCTCAAAGACGACAGACCCATCGGGATTGCGAATCACCGATGATCGTGAGACAAAGGGAATGCCTGTATATGGGTCTTGTCCTTCACGAGTGAAATAACGCGGAATTTTCATTGCTTCACTCCCAGATATTGCTAGCAATCATTGCAAATTCGTGAACCTAGTCACTATCTCATACAGCTATCGTCTCATGTCTTGTACATTCCAGACATTAAATCCTGCATAGAGCACATTTGACGGCTGCGGCACCTGGACCCCAAATCACTCGAAGAGGTAGAAGGCGGATCCGGTTTGGTTTGTCCTCTCAGGGGATGGCGCGGCGATTCGCAGCGGTCCCCCCAAATATCCTATGATATACTAATTATCCGTCTATGTAACTGTTCAGTGGGTTATGCCACTGTTCCGGGGTTGGCGAGCCGGTGGGAGGAGGGGCCGTCCTCGGCCGCTTTGGGCGTTTCCGCTTCGCCGTTGCTTCCCGGCACCCGCGGTAAGGTCAATCCCGCCTGGTCTTGATATTTGCCTTTCTTATCCGCGTAGGATACATGGCAGACAGCTTCGGCTTTTAAGAAGATGATTTGTGCAATTCCTTCCCCCGCATAGATGCGGGCTGGCAGCGGCGTGGTGTTGCTGATTTCCACGGTGACCTTGCCGCGCCATTCGGGTTCCAGCGGGGTGACATTGACGATGATGCCGCAACGGGCATAGGTGGACTTGCCCACGCAGATGCACAAGACATCCCGCGGAACTTCAATATATTCGACAGTTTCCGCTAGTGCGAAACTATTCGGAGGAATCAATACGGAATCCGCTTCAATATCCACAAAGGATTTGGGATCGAAATGTTTGGGATCCACCACGCTACACCAGGCGTTGGTGAAGACCTTGAAGCGGCGGCCAATGCGAACATCGTAGCCGTAACTCGTCACCCCATAGGAGATGACACCGGGGCGGTGTCGGCCCTCGGCGAACGGCTCGATTTTGATATCCCGCTGGATCATCCAATCGGGTAGAACGCCCATGGCTGGCCCTCCGGGGGAGCGACTCTATCCCGCTGTCCGAAGCGGGATCCTGCTCCCAGTTCCTGATCGCAGGAGCGATGACGGCATCCAAGCTCGGCATGTTAGCATAGCCGCGCCGGGCCGGGCCTTCGCTAGGAGGGAAGCTGAATTGGCCCGCGCTTTGGTGCGCTGAGGATTGCGCGTGTCGCAAGGGCCGCACAGACTGCTCTTCCACTTTAGCCGTCACAATTCGGATAATAGATACGATCGCTTTATGAGCTTCCGGCGGAAGATTCGGGCCGGAAAACGAAACCCGCGGTAGCCAGGGAACTTTCAGGAGCAGGGACGATGGCCACAGGGTTGCTGACGATCACGGCGTTGCTGTTCGGTTTGGGGGCGGATGTGCCAGTGGAGCTGTGGCAGGTGGCCCCGGACATGAAGGGGAAGTCGGCGCGCGAGGAGCTGCGCAAGACGAAGGAGCGGGCGGTGGTGCTGATTCCGGGGTTGAAGCTGCATCCGGTGCGTCCGGCGCTGGCAGCCTGTCCGGAGATGCACAAGTGGCAGCAGCCGCGGGGAGAGCTGGTCCGTGCCCTGGCGGAGGATTTCGACGTGTTCGCCCTGGGTTATGCTCAGACGGCGCCGGTGGATGTGGTGGCGCGGGCGCCGGCGCTGCGGGCGGCGGTGGAGCTTCTGGAGAAGGCGGACTATCGGGAGATCGTGTTGATCGGCCATTCCGCCGGCGGAGTGCTGGCGCGCCTGTTTGTGGCGACGTATCCGCAGACGCGGGTGAGCAAGGTGATCACCACGGCGTCGCCTCATGCCGGTGCTCTGCTGGCCCGCTTGCCTTTCGGCTATCCGAAGATTCAGGCGCCGTTTGTGCAATCGCTCACCCCGGAAGCGCGGCGTGCTTTGGCCCAGCCGGTCGATGCGGACCCGAACAAGCCGATGGAGATGGTCTGCGTCGTGGCGCGCCTGCCCAAGCTTCTGAGCGACGGCCTGGTGGATGTGGACAGCCAGTGGCCGGCGGAGTGCCGCGCTGCCGGGGTGCCGGCTGTGGTCGTGGAAATCAATCACTTCGAGGTGCTGATGCATCCGGCGAGCGTTCAGGTGGTGGCCCGCTTGGCCCGCGAAAAACTCCGCCGCTGGACTCCGGAGGAAGTGGACCAGGCGGTCCGGCTGCTCCTCCTCAAACCGGGCAGACATCGCCGACCGTGAGGACCGATCGCTGAGCTTGAGACACGGCGGCTGAGGGGGGAACCGTTCGGCGGAACGGCTTCACCCGTGAGATGTCCTGCCTCCCTGCGACGCCTTGCTAGGAGAATCGTGGGCCAAAGTTCAGGAGAACCGGCAATGGGGCTGTGGCTTTTCAAGTCGGAACCTTCGGAGTACAGTTACGCGGATTTGGAACGGGACGGGGAGACGGAGTGGGACGGCGTGACGAACCCGCTGGCGCTGCGGTATTTGTCCCAGGTACGGCGGGGGGACCAGATTTATCTGTATCACACGGGGCGGGAGAAGGCGGTGGTGGGGATTCTGGAAGCGGTGGCGGATGCGCAGGGGGATCCGGGGGCCGCTGCGGGCCGACGGTGGATGGTGCGGGTGCGTCCGCTGCGCCGCCTGGAGCAGCCGGTACCGCTGAGCCGGATCAAGGCGGACCCGGCCTGCGCGGCGTGGGAACTGGTGCGCCTGGGACGGCTGTCCGTCATGCCGGTGCCGCCGCCGATCTGGGAGAAGATCGCCCGCTGGGCCAGCTCGCCGTCTGCGGAGAAGGGCCGCGGCTGATTTTCCCGCCCTCCTGCCAGCGCGGAGTATTTCGCCCGCCGGAGTGGTCAGGGAAGGCGGCGGTAGCAACAATAAAGAAAAAGAAGAAGAGAAGCTGGCCGTCGAGGAGCGGTTCCTCCTGTCCAGAGGGTGTCCCCAGGCGATCCCAGGCTAGTAGGTGACGTCATGCTGACAGCAATAGTAGCAGCGGCCCTGAGTTTGGCCCCAGCTCAGGGGGGCGAATTGAAGCTCAGCAATGTACGTTTCACGGTAGGGGAGATGGGCCCGCCGCGCCCGGAGGCCCGCTTCCTGCCGGGAGACATCGTGTACATTGGCTACGACATCGTGGGCTTGATGATCGACACGGACGGCACCGCCCGCTACCGCATGGCCATGGAGATCAGCGACGCGGCGGGCAAGGTGTACTTCAAGGAGAACCCGCGGGACCTGACCGATTTCGTGCCGCTGCGGGGGCAGGTGATACCAGCCCGGGCCTTCGTCACCGTTGGATTGGACCAACCGCCGGGGCAGTATCAGTGCAAGGTCACCGTGACGGACACGACGACGAAAGCTACGGCGAGCTTCACGGCCCGCTTCGAAGTGCTCAAGCCGGCCTTCGGCATCGTGGCGCTCCATCCGACGTTCGACCCGCAGCGGCAGATTCCGGCGCCGACCCAGGCCTTCGTCGGCCAGACGCTCTTCATCAACTTCTCGGTCGTCGGCTTTGAACGAGACGGCAAAACCCGCCAGCCGAACACCCTCAACGAATACCAGGTGTTCGACGAGAAAGGGCAGCCCTTGCTGGCCAAGGCCATCAGCCAGGTGGTGGATCGCGGCCTGGACCCCAGCGTGCCAATCTACACCTTGCAGTTTCCTTTGTTTTTGAATCGGCCCGGACGCTTCAGCGCGCGCATCACCGTCACGGATAAACTCAGCGGCAAAAGCGCCCGTGTCGAACTGCCGGTGACAGTGCTTCCTGCTCCGTGAGGCACCGGGGGGAAGGAGACAATCGCCGCACGCCGTCGCCCCGTGGAAGCGCTCGCGGAACCCCGAATCCACAAACCACGGAAGTGCCAAACCACCGAAACGCGGAACCCCGAATCCACAAACCACGGAACTTGCCGAACCGAATGGCGACGCGCCCATCGTCCTGAAAACTTCGAGGAAGGTACCAAGCCATGACTCCTGCGGAACGTGCCGAACAGATCGCTCGCTTTCGGGCCATGGCGGAGGGGGACCCCGATGACGACCTGGCCCACTTCCGCCTCGGCCAAATTTTGATGGAAGACGGGCAATATGCCGAAGCGGCCCGCGCTTTCGAGCGGGTGTTGCAGATCAATCCCCATTTTTCGCGGGTGTATCAGCATCTGGGGGAATGTCTGGTGCAGCAGGGGCAGAAGGAGCAGGCGGTCGAGGTGTTGCAGCGCGGCTGGCAGGTGGCGCAGGAGCGCGGGGACCGCGTACCCAAGGAGGCGATCGAGAAGCTGCTCGTGCAACTGGGGGCGGCCATCCCGCAAGCGAGCCAGGCGGCGGAGGAGGTCGGCGGCCCAGGGGGCTTTCGCTGCCAGCGGCCCGGCTGCATGGAAGGGAAACGGGCACGCCCGCTACCGGCCCCACCTTTTCCCGATGAACTGGGTCAACGCATCGCCCGCGACATCTGCGCTGCCTGCTGGAACCTCTGGCACCGCGACCTGAGCATCAAAGTCATCAACGAGCTGCGCCTGGACCTCAGCTCCGAGTTCGGCCAGGCGGAGTATGATAAATACATGCGGGACTTCTTCGGCTTCGAGCAGGAATCCCCAGCGTGACGGCTCCCCACCCATCCCTGGTGCGTTACAGCAAACTCGGCTGGCTCGGCAGCTTCCCAGCCCCGGAAGCCTACCCGCGGGGCGCAACGGTCCTCCTGCGCACTCCCCGCGGCCTGGAACTGGGAGAAATCCTCGTGCCGGCGCTGGCCACGGGGACCGTCCCTTCTGCCCCGCCGCGCACTGCCCCGCCGTTGGGCGGCTCGATTCTGCGCCGGGCCACGCCGGAGGACCTGCACGCCGCCCAGGAGGCGGATCAGACCGTCCAGCGTCTGCTGCCCCTCTTCGAGGCCGACGCGCCCCCCTGGCTGATCGTCGATGCGGAAGCGACCCTGGACCACTGCTGCATCCTCCACACGCTGCCTGCCCCGGCGCAAGTCGAGCGCGATCCCGCCGCCTGGACAGCCGCCTGGCAAGAACAGACCGGCTGGCGCTTCGAGGTGCTGGACCTGGCCCGCTTTTCTCCCCCGCTGGCTCCCTCGCGCACCGCGGCGCGCCGTCCGGCTCCGGTTTCCACTCCTTCCACCTCCGGTTGTTCCTCCGGCGGTTGCTCCAACGGTGGCTCCAACGGTTGCTCCAACGGTTGCTCCAACGGTGGCGGTTGTTCCAACGGTTGCTCCAACGGTGGCGGTTGTTCCAACGGTTCCTGCGGACGGGGAACCCTCTCCACCGAGGAGCTGTACGCCTACTTCGCCCTGCTGCGGGAACACTACCCGGAGCACCTCAGCCGTTATTCCTTGCTGTGAACTCGATGGTCCGACAGCGCAAACGATCATGAGCTAACACCCACAGTCCGACAGCGAAACCGATCATGAGCCGACAGCGACGGTGGCTCGCCGTGCTGCTACTCGCGCTAGCGCTGCCAGTGCTAGCGGCGGATGGGAACGACGTTTTTGACCCGCTGGCGTGGCTGAGGGCGCGGAAGCTCGGCAAGCTGACGACTGTGACGCCGCAAAGCGGCAAGCCCCTCCGGCGTCTGGCGGCCACCACGCTGGAAGAGTGGCACAAGGAGCGCGCGCTGTATCAGCAGGCATTCCGGGAACTGATCGGCCCCTGGCCATCGGAGCGGCCGCCGCTGCAAGCCCGTGTGCTGGAGCGGAAGGAGTTCGCCCAGTTCATCCGTTACAAGGTGGGGTTCCGCTCGCTGCCCTCGGAGGCCGAGTACGCCTCGGAGATTCGCGCCTGGCTGTTCGTGCCCACGGTTCCGAAACCGCCCCGCCCGGCGATTGTTGTGTTGCACCAGACGGTCCCGCAGGGAAAGGACGAACCCGCCGGAGTGCGAGCGACTTTACCGTGGCTGGCCCACGCCCTCTACTACGCACAGCGCGGCTACGTCACCCTCGCTCCCGACGCCATCGGCTATGGGGAGCGCACCGCCGGCGGCACCGCACGGACCGGCTTTGAACTGGCCGATGCTGCCCCGATCCTCGACCGCCACCCCCCTATGACCTTGCTGGGACTGATGCTCTACGATGTGACGCGATGCGTGGATTACCTGGAAACCCGGCCAGAGGTGGACCGCGACCGCATCGGCGTGCTGGGCCACTCCCAGGGCGGCCTCTTGGTGAACTGCGTGCTGGGGCTGGAACCGCGGTTCCGAGTGGGCATCGCCTCGTGCGGCTACGGGCTATTCCGCACAGACCAGCTCTTCCCGCAGCGCTGGGCCGGCAAAAACTCGGCCTACCTTCCGCGATTGGCCCTCTACGCCGGCCAAGCCGACGAGCTGCCGCTGGACTTCCTCCACATCCTGGCCTTGGCGGCTCCGCGACCCCACCTCATCCAAACGTGCTTGGGCGACACCATCTGGACCCCGCCGGCCGTCGCCGAGAACGCCTTCGTGATGAAGGAATTGAAACGCGTGCGCTCCTTCTACGGTCAGGAGGCGGAAGCCCACCTCGTTAGCATCGAACCGGGCGGCGGCGATCGACACAAAAACCACGGCTGGTACCCGGAAACCCAAAAGGCGGCGGACGCTTTGCTGGATAAAGTCCTCCAACCCTGACACTTAGCGGACACCGGCGAATGCCGCTTCCCCATTCCCTCGCAGGAAAAGGTCCTCCAACCCTGACGCGAGACGAACTCCCGGCGGATGCTGCTTCCCCTGCCCGCTCCGAGCTGTCGCTGGCGGAATGGGCGGACTCCCCTTCCCCTCTTCCTTCCTAGCCATCGCTCGTGGCCACTCGTGCTCCTAGAATGCCTTTCTCCGGGCCGCAAGGCGGTGCGGCGGTGCGGCGCCGGCCCGGAGGACGCCTTCGCAGGAGGTTCCAAACATGTTGTCGGCCAAAATCCTGATCCTGACGTTTGCTGTGTTGGGCATGGTCATGGTGCAAACGAGCCGGGCGGCCAACCCCATCGTCGTCATGGAGACGAACATGGGGACAATCACCATCGAACTGTACGAAGACAAAGCCCCGATCACCGTCAAAAACTTTTTGCAGTACGTGGATGACAAGCATTACGACGGCACGATTTTCCACCGGGTCATCGACGGGTTCATGATTCAAGGGGGCGGCTACGAACCAGGGATGAAGGAGCGCAAGACACGCCCGCCGATCAAAAACGAGTCCGCCAATGGCTTGTCCAATCTGCGGGGCACCATCGCCATGGCGCGCACGCCGGACCCGGATAGCGCCACCGCCCAGTTCTTCATCAACGTCAAGGACAACACCTTCCTGGATCGGGCCAATGCACGGGACAAAGTCGGCTACTGCGTCTTCGGGCGGGTGATCGAGGGGATGGATGTTGTGGACAAGATTAAGGCGGTCAAGACGACCCGCCGCGGAATGCACGACGATGTGCCGGAAAAGGACGTGATCATCCTCTCCGTGCGGCGGAAGCAGTAAGGACCGCAGCGGGCCAATCTCCGTCGCTTCCGGGAAAAGTCGAGGCGGCCAAGCGGCGGGGGGAACAGGGCATCGCTCCGGTCAGCCGCGTCGTGGTTCAGTCCGGCCACAGCTCGGCTTGGGCATCGCTCCGGTCAGGATGGGAGACGGGAAGCGGGGCAGGCCGTCTCTGCTGGCTGCTTTCCCCGCGTGTGGTGCTCAGCGTATCCGGCCCCGCGGCGGCGTCATTTCGGGCGCATGGGGGCCTCGGCGGGCAGGGGCGGCTGCCGCCGGCGTTCTGGGTTCCAGAGGCGGAAGCCCAGGAGCACGCCTTCGGGCAGTCCCGCGGTTTTGTAAGCCCCCTGGAGGGGCGGCACCCCCTCCTGTTGCTGCGCACCGGAGTGGATCGCGATCCCGTCCGCTGTCCGGGTCAGGCGAAGGGGTTGGCCGGTGAAGGGATCGAGGGGAACCTGCGGCAGGAATTCGGGGGTCAGGTCGCTGAGGCGGTCGGGCCAGCGCTGGTGTTTGAGCCGATAGCGTTCGCAGGCGAGGCCGACCTGGGCGCAGCGGATCAGGGTCAGGGTGTGCAGTTGGGCGGTGGCAAGGCGGCGGCTGGCGGTGTAGCGGAGGAAGTAGCCTGACAGCGGAGCGGCGGAGGCTTGGGGGTCTGCCTGGAGGGATTCCTCAAAGGCGCGCGCGGCGGCGAGTCGTTCCTCCACCGGGCGGTGCACCACCTCTTCGAGCCAGCGGGTCATGGCCCGCAGATAGTAGGCGTGTTCCCGCGGCAGGCGGTACCAGGCACTGGCGCGCAGCCACTGGTAGGCGTACCAGTCGCCGTGGGGGATGTCGTGGCCGAGAATGTCCTGGATGGAGACCTGGCCCCGCTCCAGGGCCACGAAGAGGAGGTGGTGGCTTGCCCGCTCGCTGCGCCAGCCCAGGTCCGACTTCAGGGCGTCGTGCACGTCTTCGAGCCAGCGCTGGACCTGCTCAAGCTGTTCCGGGGCGCTGTCCTGAGCCAGCCAGTGCTCCAGCTTCTCGACGCCGAGCCGGTAGCCGCCCCAGGCAATCAAGCTCGTGATGAGGAACGGCGTGTCCCCGATAACGCGGGAAATCTGGAACATGGCCTGGATGTTGCCAGCGGCGCGGCGGAAGTCCCCTTCCTCCAGAGCCAGCAAGGTGTCGAATCCGAGGAGTTCCCGCACGCCGCCCCAGTAGTGCGCGAACTCCAGGCGGGTCGCCAAGGGGTTGGTTTCCAGGGTGATGTTCACCGAGCCGCGGGGATAATTTTTGAGAGAACGGACAATGGGGATTGCTTCGGGATATTTCTGGAGGTCGCTACGCACGACTTGAACGGCAGAAGGAATCCAACGATGATTGGGCGGCACGCTGGAAAAATACTCTCGCCAGTCCGGGTGATGGCTATCCCAGGTCTGCGGCGGCTTGCCGAAGGGGTAAACTTGCTGGCCGATCCGCTGAACCAATTCCATCACATTCTGCTCCGGCGGTACCGAGGGGCGGCCCGCTTGCAAGCTCTCCCAGCTCCACGCGGGGTCCTTCTGCTCCAGCTCCGCCAGCACGGTCTGGAGTTCTCGCTGCCCCTGGTAGCGCAGCACCAGTCCGACGATGCCCCAGGCCAGCAGCGGCAGCCCGACGAAGATGAGCAGCCCCAGCAGGAGGAAACGCACCCAGCGGATCACGGCGCGCCGGACGGACGCCTTCGGACGCGGAGAGGATGCCGTCATGATCGGATTCTCCTTCCTTCAGTCAGATCAGAGACGTGAGGCGCGATCGGGTACAAGCCGAAGAACGCCGCGGATTCCCGACTGCTCCCGTCAAACGCTGGCCATTATAACCGGTTCCCCCCAGCCGGGCCAGAACAAATCCGGGGGCGTGCGGGGGCGCTTCAGCAGGAGGGTCCTCAGTCTGGGATCAGGGGTCGCCATCCGGGGACGGGGAGGTGAAGTAAGGGGCATGCGGGGCGGAATCTCCGCAGAAGGAGGAGGGCAAAATGGCGTTGACGGAGGGGAAGGGTGAGTTTATGGGTTCGGAGCGTCCGGTGCGGCATGTGCCGGTGCTGGCGGAGGAAGTGCGGGCCTGGCTGGCGCCGGCGGCGGGTCAAGTGTGGGTCGATGCGACGGTGGGCGGCGGCGGCCATGCGCGGCTTTTGGCCGAAGCCGTCGGTCCGCAAGGACACCTCATCGCGGTGGATCAGGACCCGGCGATGCTAGCGATCGCCCGCGCACGCCTGGCCGGTCTCCCCGTGACTTTCCTCCACGCCCGCTTCGATCGCCTGCCGCAACTCCTCGCCGAACTGGGCCTGGAGCGGGTGGACGGCTTGCTGGCGGACCTGGGGTTCGCCAGCGACCAGGTGGAGGACCCGCAGCGCGGCCTGAGCTTCCGCCAGCACGGCCCTCTGGACATGCGCCTGGACCCGACCGCTGATTTGACAGCCGAGGAAATTGTGAACAGTTGGTCAGAACAGGAACTGGCTCGACTTCTGTGGGAATACGGCGAGGAGCGGTACAGCCGGCGGATCGCCCGGCGGATTGTAGAGCAGCGGCAACGGCAGCCCTTGCGTACAACGACGGAGCTGGCCGAGCTGGTGCGCCGCTGCGTGCCCCGGTCGGGAGGGATCGATCCGGCCACGCGGACCTTCCAGGCCCTGCGCATCGCGGTCAACGACGAGCTAGCGGTTCTGGAGCGCCTCTTAGCTGCCCTGCCTGACCTGATCCGTCCCGGCGGCCGCGTGGGCATCATCAGCTTCCATTCGCTGGAAGACCGGCGTGTCAAGCAGGCGTTTCGCCAGGCGGAAGTGTGGGACGTCCTCACCCGCAAGCCGATCATGCCTACGGACGAGGAAATTCGGACCAATCCCCGTGCGCGGAGTGCTCGCTTGCGGGCCGCCCAGCGCCGCACTAGCTCCCCGGCTCCGCCGTAAGGGCCGCCCCCCGCCCGACACCCGGACCCGCAGGAAGCAGGCACCCAACCCCAGCAAGGAGGCATCGCATGGTCACTCCCTCGAACCCGGCCCCCAGCAGTCCCACCAGCAGCAGTAGCACGCGTGCTGGCAGTTTTTCCTGGAAGCGGCTCTGGCGCCGGCGCCCGACGAGTTCCGCCAGCTCAAGCGGTTCCGCCGCAGGAAAGGCCGCCGCAGGACGCAGTCTCTCACGCTGGACGATCGGCAGCGTGGCGGTCGTCAGCTTGCTGGCAGGCTTTACGGCCATGTACCTGTTCTATCCTCCCTCTTCCGTCCCGCCGGAGGACAGCTCTCGGAGCGAAGCGCCGCCTGCCGAGACCCAACCCGGCAGCGGGGGGAAAGCGGTGGCGCAATCTTCGTTCGGCCTTCCTGCATCCGGCAGCTCTCCGCGAGCTGAGACGAGCGCCCCGTCAGCACCAGGCCTGCTGCCGGCGCCGAGCGGGCCGTTGGCCGCTGCGCCTTCGGGAACAGCCGCCCCCCCGCCGGGAGGAGTAGCGCCGCCGCCGATGGACAACGCCTTGCCACCGCTGCCGCCGGTGGAGGCCGGGGCGGGGCTGCCGCCACCAGCGCTGCCTGTGCCGCCGGTGATTCCCGCCGGGGGTGTTCCGCCTGGAGCCGGGAGGAGTGCGCCGCCTTCCAGCGATCCGCCGCCTTCCAGCGGTACGCCTCCGCCGCCGATTCCGTTGCCGCCGGTGTCGCCGGGGGGGAGTCCCGCGGTGCCTCCGCCGAGTGGGGATGTGCCCGCAGTCGCTCCGCCGGCGCTGACTCCGCCACCTCCGGCTTCGCTCAGTCCGGCGCCGCCTTCCAGCACGCCGCCGTCGTCTGCTTCTTCTGCCGGGCCAGTTTCCACGGGATCAGCAGGAAGCGCTTCCGCGCCGCCTGGGCCGCCGTCGGTGGCACCGCCTGCCCCAAGCGAAAATACTCAGCCGCCCTCCCCGGCTCCGCCCGCAGGAGGGGAAAATCCCTCGGCCCTGCCAGTGCCTCCCGCTGCCAGTGTGCTGCCACCGCCTCCTGCGAATGCCGGTCCGGCCAGTCCGCCGCCCGCCCCTCCGCTTGTGCCTTCTGGAGGAAACGCCGGCTCGACTCCCGCAGCCGCCGGGGGAAACGATCGCGGCGCCCGCTTGACTTTACCCCAATCCGCCGAGGCCTCCCGCAATAGCTCACGCCCGCTGGAGCAGCCGACCGCTGGGATGCCTTCGCTTCCGACCGCCGCTTCTTCTTCTCCAGGGCGCACGGAAAACCCACCCGCCGTAGCGGAGCGGCCGCCCACGACGTCCTACGATGTGGACATTTACGAACCGCGGCCTGGGGACACGTGGGAGTCGATCAGCCGGGAGTTCTACCAGGATGGGCGGTATGCGGCAGCGCTGCGGGCATACAACCGGAACAAGCCGCTTCACGGCAGCGGGGCCATCGACATCCCGCCGCTTCACATCCTGCGCCGCCTGGGAGGCGATGCCACCCGTATGTCACCAGCTTCCTTTGGTCCGGGGGGCAACTCCTCTCCCGCGGGGTTGCAGCCGGCGGGGCGAGCGGTGCCGACGGACCCGTGGAACGCCGCCGCGCCAACCTATCACTCCGGCCCCGCAAGTGCCGCACCAGGAGGGTTCAAAATCTATCGGGTCCCCACCGACGGCCTCAGCCTGCCGACCATCGCCCGGCAACTGTTGGGCAACGAGCGGCGCTGGGTGGAAATCTACGACCTCAATCCAGAAGTGAACGCTTCGCGCGTGCCGGCGGGTACGGAACTGCGGCTGCCAGCGGATGCCCGCCTTCCGGGAAACTGAAAGGGTGCACCGTGGGTGTCCGCGCCTCTGTCCGGTTCTACCCGCTACTGGGTTCGGTTTCCCTCGGTCCTGCGCCTTTCTAAAACAAATCCGATCCACCACCCGATCCAGGGGAAAGTTCTGCAAGCCGAACGGCTGGCTCCTGCCGGGCTTTCCCTGGAACCGGGACAGTCCGTGGCCTTACCGACCGCGGCGTTCCGTGGCGTTACCCTGGTGTCCCCATGATCACTCGGATGACCGGCGTGCTCAACCGCGTGCTGGACGAGGAAGTTCGCCTGCAAGTCGGACCGCTCGAGTATCAGATTCTGGTACCCGAAACGGTACGGCGGCAGTTGCAGAACCGCCTCGGTCAGGAAGTCACCCTGCACACGCTGGAATATCTCGAAGGGGTCGGCAGCGGCAACCGCTTCATCCCCCGCCTGGTCGGCTTCCACACCGAGGCCGAGTTGGAATTGTTCGAGTTGTTCTGCACCGTGGAAAAGATCGGGATCAAAAAAGCCCTCAAGGCGATGGCCCGACCCAGCCACGAAATCGCCGACGCCATCAGCCGCCAGGATGTGTCTTGGCTGAGCACCTTGCCCGGCGTCGGAGCAGCCACTGCCGAGCAGATCGTGGCAACCCTCAAGCGCAAAGTCACCCGGCTAGCCTTTACCCGCGACACTGCCGCCGCTACCGGCGACTCCGCTTCGCGCGTTGACAGTCAGATGATCGACGATGTGTATCAGGCCCTTCTCGCACTCGGGCATAGTCCCCTCGAAGCCCGCCAGCGCCTGGACATCCTGCTCGCCAGCGGTAAATCCTTCCGCTCCGTCGAAGAGGCCCTCACCTTCATCTACAGCAGCAGCTCCTAGGATCAATGAAGAAAGCAGCCGCTGCCCTCCAGATCGTCCGGTCCAGAAGCGACCAGCGCCGTTAGGGCCGGGGAACGGCCAGGCGGATGCCGAAATGCTCCGGCGGAGGCAAAGGCGGCAACACGAGCGAGGAAGACATCCCGGCTCCCGCCGATTCCACCCCAGCCGAGCCAGAGGCCGCCGAGCCAAGGAAGGACGGCGCTTCCCCTGCCAGGCGGATGCCGAAATGCTCCGGCGGAGGCAAAGGCGGCAGCACCATCTCAGCCGCTGGCAGCGAAGCAGGAGAGCGCGGCGTTTTTCCGAGCGGCGGTGACACCGCGGCGGCAGTCGGCGGGCGGGAACCGTTTCCTCCCGAAGCCGTTCCGGCAACACCGGCCGGCGGCCGGCTTCCTCCCGAAGGCGGCAGCCCGGCAAGTCCCGGCGAACGAGGGCTACCCCCTGCCCCCGGATGGATTAGCCCCGGCGGCATCCCCGCAGGCAGGCCAGAATTCGCTGGCAACGGAGCCAGCACCGCTGGAGGCATCCCGGACCAACCCGGACCCGCTCCGAGCAGCCCCCCGTTACTCCCCGGCATCCACCCCGGCAGACCACCGGGCACCGGGCAGCCCGCCGGCGTTCACCCCGCCCCCGATCGACCCGGTGTAAGGGCGAACCACAGCACCATCCCGCCGACCAGACCAGCCACGGGGAAAATCCCCCACCACCGCCGACCGCCTATCCTCGCTCTGCCTTGAGGCATCCTTGCCTCCTTTCTCTGAAATGCGACTCTGTGGCCCAACGTTCCTTTCGGAAACGGATGGAGTTGTCCAGCCTGTATCACGTCGTTGCCGCAACCGCTGCCTCTCCAACAGCCGCCCCACCTTTACCACACCCCTCCCCTGCCACGAAAGGCCAATTCATTCCGACTCACAGGGCAACTGGCACAGGACCGCCACGGAGCTATAATCCGGGAACACCGGAACCATGAAGCCCTACGGCGGTGCGACGAGAAGATCAGGTCGATGAGCACTCAGGTCGATGAGGAGTTAGGAAGAAAAAAGGTCATAACGAATTCGAGCCTACACTGGCTCGAGGAATCAGCCGATCCAGGCGGCGTCGCTGGAGGTGTAGTGCACCAACTCTTCCGGGTGGAACCAGAGGGCGATTTCTGCTTCCGCATTTTCGGGGCTGTCGCTGCCGTGGATGAGGTTGTTCTGGACGCTCAGGCCGAAGTCTCCGCGGATGGTTCCGGGGGCGGAGCGGGCGCCGTCGGTCAGGCCCATGAGCAAGCGGGCGACGCTCACCGCTTCCCGCCCTTCCCAGACCATCGCCACGGTCGGGCCGCTAGTCAGAAACGCTAGCAGGCTTTCGTAGAACGGCTTGCCGCGATGGACGGCGTAGTGCCGCTCCGCCAGTTCTCGGCTCGCCTGCACCATTTTCAAAGCGACCAGGCGCAGGCCTTTGCGCTCGAAGCGGCCAATGATTTCCCCGACTAAGCGGCGTTGGACGGCATCCGGCTTGAGCAGAACGAGCGTCTTTTGCATGGGCAGTTCATCCTCCAGTCGCGTGCAGGTTCTTCCCCGGCGCTGAGAGCTTTTTGGGAAGCGGCGTCTCGCCCGCGCTCCTTCCCCCCTGTTGGTATGATCTTATGGTCTATTTATTCCGCTGCCCTGTCTGGGATTGAGGCTTCCGGTTTCCCTGGGCGTTCTCCCTGGCGATGAATCCGGCTTTCCTCCACACTGAGTCCGGCTAGCCTCGCTGATCTTCCCGGCGGGATTGGAGATAGGCACCGAGTGGCCCAACGGCCACATGAAAAAGCAGACAGCAGGTGAGGAATGCCAAAAAAACGAAGCGCCGACTTGGGGAGGTCGGACGCTTCGCGGGGGGGTGGATTGGGAGCAAGCCTGTCAGCCGCTCTCCCGGAGGGGGGGTATCACTTGGAGCACCCAGCGGCGGCACCCGCGACGACCGGAGCGTGGCAGCAGTCGTCTTTGGCCTTGCGGCAGAGGTTCAGGCCATCGAAGAGGCGGCGGCGCGGAGCGGCGCAGGGATCGCAGGGTTGCGGCGGGCAGGGGGCAGCTTGAGCCGGAGCCGGTTCGCAGGCCGGCGGGCACGGTTCCGCACAGCGCTTCTTGGCCAGCAAAGCCCGCAGGCGATCGAGCAGTCCGGGCCGGTCGCAGGGCTGGGCGCAGGGGGCGCTGGGGGGACACGGAGCGGCCTGGGCTTGGGCCGGAGCCGGCACCTTCACTTCCTTCTCCACCACCTTCGGCACCAGCTTGCAGACTTTGACCTTCTGCTCAACCGGCACGCAGACGGTCACGCACCGCTTGGCTTCATACGGCACGCACTTTTTCACATGTACCACGCAGGTCACTTGCTCGCACACCGGCACGCACTTGACCTTGGTCACCGGGCAGGCCACCTGCTTGCGCACGCACTCGTAGGTGCAGATCGTCTTGGTCACGGGCCGGCACTCGTAAGCGCAGACAGTCTTGGTCACCGGCACGCACTCGTAGGTGCAGATCGTCTTGGTCACCGGCACGCACTCGGCGATCTTCTTGCAGACGGTGACCGGCTCGCAGATCGTCTCCTTGTGCTTTTCCGTCTTGCAGATGGTCACGGTGCGCGGGCAGGGTTCATAGCACGGATCGCAGATTTTCCGCAGCCGGTCGGCCAGAGTGGGGCCTAGCTCCACTGTCACGGGAACCGAGACCTTGTGAGTCACCGTCTTGGGGCGCATCTCCGTCACCAGGACGCGCTTGTACTGGACCTCATTGACGGTGACTTGCTTCTGGACCGGGCGGCGCTCCATGACGGTGATCTGCTTTTGGACCGGCACACGCTCCATGACCGTCACCTGCTTTTGCACCGGCACACGCTCGACGACAGTGCGCATCTCGGTGACCGTCTCCGTCACTCGCTGGTAGCGGACCACTTGCCGCGTGACGGTTTCCGGCACGTACTCGAGGCGGTAGGCCGTGTAGGTTTCCTCCCGCTGCTGCGGCTGCATGACGGTGACCGTTTCCTCGACCCAGGTCGGGACCAGTTCGGTGACCTGGATTTTCTGGGTGATCCAGCCGCTGCCAGCCTGACCGCTGTTGCCAGATGGCTGGGCAGGCGCAGCGGGCTGTTGGGCGGCTACCGGCGCGCTGGACAAGCCGTCGGCAAACGCTTCCGCATCTCCGAACGCCAGCGACGCCAAACCGGCACACACGCCTCCCATCAGCCACTTCTTGAACCATCGTCCTTTCATTGGTTTTGACCCCCCTTGAGTTCCGGGTTGCCTCACTCGGGTCACAGCCGCAGCGGCCTTCCTCACGCCGCTCTCCCACGACTGTGCCTTCCCTGAGTGCTCTCACTTATATGAACGCGCCACCGCCTCCAGGGAAATCCCGCCGCCCATTTCCGCCACAATTTGCCCTCGATTTCCGAACGAATCTAACTGGGAAACCTAAAACGCCGCCTCTAGGATTCACACCTGTTTCAACTTCCAGAACAAGCGGTAACGAGGATAGCGGCCTCCTCGTCGTGTTTGTAAAAATTGCAAGCCGATTTTCCTCAAGTCTCGCCTGTCTTCTGCCCCCCCCCTCGGCCAGGCGTTGACCCGGACTTTCCCCCAGCAGTTCCCGTCCTGTCCTGGAGCTGCCCGGATCATCGCCGGGATTCCCACGCATGAGGACCAACCTTTTGCGGAAGGCTTGCAACCCAAGGCGCAGAACCCGGTGCAGGCCAAGGCCAGAATCCGCTGGCGGCAGGAGGGTTGCGAGAAGACGGAATGCGTAAGATGATAGAAAGGCACCCGCGGAACCGAAGGCGGAGGGAGGCGAAGGGGTCATCCGGTGCAGGGGCGCTGCGGGAGAGGCCGACCGGCTCGCCGCCGCCCGAACCGAGGAGGAGCGAACCATGCCCGCGGTACTGGACGATGTGACGGCGGAGATTCTGGCACTCAAAAAGGAACGCGAGGCGATCATCCTGGCCCACTATTACCAGCAAGGGGAGATTCAGGAGCTGGCGGATGTGACGGGGGATAGTCTCAAGCTGGCACGGGCCGCCGCCGCGGTGCGCAACCCCGTGATCGTCTTCTGCGGCGTAGTGTTCATGGCCGAGACGGCCAAGATGCTCAACCCGGACAAGCGGGTGCTGGTGCCGGACTTGCAGGCCGGTTGCAGTCTGGTGGATTCCTGCCCGGCGGACAAACTGCAGCGCTATCAGGAGATGCTCCGGGCCAACGGGCGGCGCTTCCAGACGGTTTGCTACATCAACAGCTCGGCGGCGGTCAAAGCGCTTTCGGACTGGGTAGTGACCAGCGGCAATGCCGTGGAGGTCGTGCGCGACCGGGTGCCTGCGGATTACGAAATCCTCTTTGTCCCGGACCGGCATTTGGGGGCGTATTTGCAAGAGGTGACTGGCCGGTCGATGATCCTCTGGGACGGTGCCTGCGTGGTCCATGAGGTCTTCAGTCTCACGGACCTTTTGGAGATGCAGCGGCGCTACCCGCAAGCGAAGACCATCGCCCATCCGGAATGCCCGAAGAACATCCTGGAGCATGCGGACTTTGTCGGCGGCACGGAGGCGATGCGGCAGTTCGTCGCCCGCCAGGCGCAGCCCACCACCTTCCTGGTGGCCACCGAGGCGAACATGATCTGGGAGTTGCAGCGGCATTATCCGCAGCACACCTATCTGCCGGTGCCGGGGATCAGTTGCGCCTGCAATCGCTGCCCCCACATGGCCCGCAACACGCTAGAGAAAGTCCGGGACTGCCTGCGGAACCTCGCCCCGGAGATTCTCTGGCAACCGGAGTTCGACCGCGCGCGCGAGGTCCTGACGCGCAGCCTGCTTCAGCCGCCTGCGCCCAATCCCCCCGCCGGAGATTGACATTTCCCCCACCCAGGACGTGCCGGCCGGACTCACGCCAGGAGTGCACCATGCTGCCTTCCCCCCGTCTGATGCTCCGCCTATCCCACCCCTGCCCTTACGTCGCGGATATGCCTCGTGGGCTGGACGACCCCACCGCCGAGCTACTGGAGCTGCCCGCTAGCGGCATCGTGCAGGCCCACGCCGCCCTGGAAGAGAAGCGCCCCTATGCCGAACTCCGCCTGGGATGGAACGAAAAAGGGCTGGGCGTACAACTGACCGTCACTGGCAAGCGGCAGGGGTTGCAAGGGGACCAGGAACGTCCCGGTTCCTGCGACGGCCTGCATCTGTGGCTAGCCACCCGGCCTGTCGGCTCCAGCCGCCGCGCCACCCGCTACTGCCACCACCTGATCCTTTTGGCCACCGGCTGCGGACCGCAACGGGACCAACCCGGCCTCACCGCCCAACGCATCCCCCGCGCCCTTCAGGACGCCCCCCTGCCCCGCACCGAACTCGGCCTCATCCGCCGCTACTCCCTCCCCACCGGCCACGACTACCGCCTCCAGGCCTTCCTCCCCGCACCCGCCCTGCCCGGCTACGACCCGGAGGAATCCCCCCACCTCGGCTTCTTCTTCCTCGTCCGCGATCACGAACTCGGCGACCAGTTCCTGGCCCTCGACTGGAATTTCCCCGTCGGCGAAGACCCCGCCCTCTGGGACCAGCTCCACCTCATCCGCTGACAACCGGTGAGCACCCCCCTGCCCCGCCCGGCACCTTCCCCAAACGCCGAAGCCACGACCCGCCAACGGCAGGCCGTGGCCCCGTGTGTGCGACTCTTCCTACTTGCCAGGCTGGTGGTTCTGCCTCGCAGCTCGGCTGTCGCGTGCTCAATCCTGGGCCTGGCGCTGGGCACGCCACTGCCGCCACCCCAACGCCCCCAGCATCAGCCCGAACACCACGAGCGTCGCCGGTGCGGGGATGGGATCACCGGTGCCACCACCACCGCCGTTGCCACCACCACCGCCACCACCGCCACCACCACCGCCACCACCGCCACCACCGCCACCACCACCGCCACCACTCTGAGGCATGTAGAGGCTCATGTGGCTCAAGTTGGGTTGATTGCCACTCCCCACGGACTGCAATCCCGCCGTCGTGAAGAGAAACCCTAGGACATTGCTGAAAGAGTTGTCAAAGTAATAAGCGGCGTAACTGTCGCCCCCTTTGACAGCAATCACAAACGGCCCGTTGATCGGATTATCCAGCAGGATCTGCCCCGATGTGGCCGAGGGGTTGGAGGTAAACGGCCCGTTGTTCGTGTCATCGGAAGAGCCGATCAACGTCCAGGTGGTAAGTCCTGTATTGAACAAGTTCTGGTTATTCAACCGGTCGAGCAAATCCGTGGGTTTGTCGTTGCCGGAGAAGGGTCCTGCCGCGGCGGTGGCGTTAGTGAAAACGGGTGTTAGCGGCGGTGGTGGCAGCGGTGGTGGCGGCGGTGGTGGGATGGTAATCGCTTGGACATCGCTAGTCATCGGTCCCGCTTGCACTGAGGCAGTTTGGGACAACGTCAGGGCAGTCGCAAGGCTTGCCAACAGCACAAAGCGGCGAACGTGGGCGAACATGGTACTTCCTCCCCAAGGTGCGCGGTCAAGGTGGAACGTCTGAGTGGGGAGCCGCGACTCTCCCCGACGTAACGTCCGGACTGAAAAATAAGCTGTTGAACCAAGATACGTTTGAATTTTTTGCTAGGCAATAAATTGCTCAGCAGAAAACTCAATCGTTTGATTCGACTACATCTATGGTATTGCGTCCCTAAAGGACTACAAATCGAATTGCAGAAAAAAATCCATTTTTTTACGTACATTTTTGCTGACAGAGGAATATCATTGGTGATTCATTTCTGAATGCAAAAAATTCATCGGATAGCAAATCGACACGGTGTCTGCACGCTTGACAATTCGACCCGTGAGGGGAAGTGGTGGGCGGTTGGCATCGTCCTGGGCATCCTGTCAGTCTCCCGACATCGCTCCCGGCACTGGCAAAGGGGCAAGCTCAAGCAAGCCAAGCGGTGAGGAGAAGGAAGGGAAATGGACTCAAGCGGAGCGGTCGGGAGCGTCGTTTGACCCACAGCAATCCGGCGTTCTAGAGCGGGATGGCAGCCGCGGCCAATGGCGGCTCCAATCAGAAACCCCTGCCAGGCGAGGCGCTCAGCCACCCGCAGGGGTTGCAGCGACAGATAGGGGGAGATGGAGAGCAAGGCTGGCGTAACAGACGGGGGAATACGCTGGGGACGCCCGAGGCGGGGCCGACCGGCGGGTGTCACTTGCGGAGCAGGTCGATCTTCATCTCCTCCTTGTCCACCGCGAAGATGTACTCCATCGCGTCCAGATCGCGGGAGGGATTGACGCCACGGCCCAACTGGCGGGTGTAATAAGCGAGCTTGTAACTCTTCTCCTGATACCCTTCCTCGAAGGAGGCGTCGAATTTGATATAGGGGATTTGGTCGAAGGGTCCCTTGAGCCAGTGGACGGTGTAGGTGTGCGGCTTGATGGCGTGGTTTTCCCATTCGCCATTTTCTCCCCAGCGGACCTGGTAGTGGAGGGTGAAGCGGGTGGGGTTTTCCACGCTGAAGACGCGATGGAGGACGATGGAATCGAGGAGGTCGCGGATTTCCGCGAAGTGGATCGCTCCGGTGAGGATGCCGCCGGGTCCGCCGTTGAAGGAGGCAATGCCGACGACCTCGCCGTCATCGTTGAGAACAGGCCCGCCGCTGTTGCCGTTGAAGGCCGCACAGCAGCAGAGAATCACCTTGCTGTTGCGCACCGCGATGTTGGGGATGCGGTTGCGGGCGTCGATCTGCCCCACTGCCGGCTGAGTGCCCGCGGCCCAGCGCCACAGGGGGCGTTCCGCCGGATTGCCGAGAATGTGGAGCGTATCCTGCGCTTTGGGATCGAAGCGGGCTAGCGGCAGCTCCTTGGCCGAGTCGGGAATCTGGTCGAGCTGGAGGATGGCCAGGTCCTTGTCCTTATCCTGGGCGACGATGCGTGCTCTGGAGAAGAAGCGGTTTTTGATCAGGCGCGGAGCATTATCGAAATAATACTTTCTCTCGGAGATGACCTCGCCGAAGAGGCCGCGGACGGGGAAGAGGACCAGGATTTTGTCCTTTTCCTTTTCCTGGGTGACGTGGTAGTTGGTGACGACAAGTTTGCGGCGGCGATCGATGAGGAAGCCGCTCCCCTGGCTGACTTCATCCCGGAACAGTCCTTCGCGGAGGACCGTTTCGACGTAGACGACGCCGTCGATGCAGCGGTCGTACACCTGGAGGGCTTGCGGTTGGGCCAGGCCCAAGCTGGCGGCGACACCGAGGACCAAAGCGACAGAGAGCAGGCGGTACATGGGCGAACCTCCCGGATTCAGGGTCCTGCCATCCCTGGCGCGTCTGCCGCTCGTGGGAGCGATCCTCGAAGGGGTCAGGCTCCGGGGGAAGAATCACCTCCCGCGGGCGGACCATCCTTGGGAGCCGACATACAAATCCAAGCTCGTCTATCCACGATATTCGTGAGCCGGATCATTTCCTTGAGATTTTTTCCATGTTTTCCCGAAAAGAAAGAGGGTTGAAAAGGTAAGTTGTTCCCAAAGCTGGACAGTTTCGGAAGAAAGCTATCCGCGTCCGGGTGCAGGGCAGGGGGTGGCTAGGGATGCCCGGCAGCAGCCAGCGAGGCCGGAACCGAGCGCCCCATGCCGGAATCAAATGCTCCGCCCTGGTGATGGGGAATGCTCCGCCCTGGTGATGGGGAAGTTTGGCGTTTTCCAGCAGGAACGGGAGGCAGGGGAAGGGCGGGGAGGCTCAGGGCTGGGTGAGCCAGCGGCGGGAGAAGCGGGCGAAGGTGAGGGTTTGGTAGGGGTGTTGGGTGCCGGCTTCGTAGAGGCAGGCGCAGGTGCCATCGGGGAGGACGGCCAGGCAGGAGTAGGCGGCGGGTCCCTCGTGGAGGAGGCGGGCGTGGGGCCAGGTCTTGCCGCCGTCGGGACTGAGCCGGACGGTCAAGCGCTGGCGGCGCGTGCTTGCGGGATTGGAGAAGAGGAGTTCATCGCCGCGCTCCGAGAGGCGGATGAGGCTGGCCTGGCAGACGGGATCGACCAGGGCGGGGTCCTCGACGGGTTCGGAGAAGGTTTTTCCCCCGTCGCGGCTGCGGGCAATCAGGCGGCGGAAGTGCTGCGGGCGGTAGGTGCGGATGTTGAGCAGGATGGTGCCATCGCTCAGTTCGACAGCCTGGCATTCGTTGCAATCGGGTCCGGTGCTGCCGCCGAGGTGCCAGGTTTTGCCGCCGTCGTCGCTGTAGATGACGTGGGAGCGGCGGGTCTTGCCGCCATCGGCTTTGTGATCGCAGGGGATGAGGAGTCGGCCGCTGCGCAGTTGGATGCCGACCCCGGGTCCGGTGGCGTACCAGCTCCACTCCGGCTTTTTGACCGCCGCCGTGATCTCCCGCGGCGGACTCCAGGTGCGTCCGTCATCACGGCTGGAGGTGATCCAGACGGTGCGGCTGCCGCGGCTTTTGCCGCTGACGATGGCGGCTTCTGTGTCGCTGCCGAGGTTGTGGGTCATGAGCAGCCAGATGGTGCCGCTCTGGCGCTCGACGACGGGGCAGGGGTTGCCGCAGGTGTTGGCCCCCTCGTCCCAGAGGACCTGGAGGGGTCCCCAGGTTTTGCCGCCGTCGGTGCTGCGTTTGTACACCAGGTCGATGTCGCCGCTATCGCCGCTGCCCTTTTTCCGGCCTTCGCAGAAGGCCAAGAGCGTACCCTGCGGGGTGACCAAGAGCGAGGGGATGCGGAAGGTGTGGTAGCCCTCCTGACCGGCGGCGAAGAGGACGGTCTTCTGGGGTTCGTCCGCAGCGGGGGGCGGAGCCGGGGAGGGGGTCGGGGGCTGAGCTGTCCCTGACGTGGGGAAGTCCAGGGACAAAGCCACCAGCAGAACCAGGGGCAGAAGCAGGCGCAGGCGGGACCGCATGGCAGGTGTCCTCCAGCGTTTTCGGCGAGGGTTGAGTGCAGAGGAAAGTTTCCTCCGGATGGCCGGCCCGTCAAGGTTCGGTGCAGAGGCGGGCGATGTGGGGAGCGGGGACGGCCATTTTCAGGATCATTTGGACGGCGGGGGGCTGCGGGGGTCCAGCCGGTGGCATGGGTTTGTCATCGTCTGAGTGTCGGCCCAGGGATTTGTTAGACGGGAGACGGAAGGCGCGCGGGACGGAGAAGGGGGTGGGGGGAAGGGCGGGGAAGCGGCGAACGGAGGGGTGGGGGTGCCGGGCGCTTCCGCCCTGGTCTTCCAGGGTCAGCGTCAGGGCGGCCATGCCGACCACCGCGCCGCGGGCATCGAGCACTGGACTGCCACTGGAGCCGCCGGCAAACTCAGCGGTTACCCCCATCCAGGATTCCTGCTGTCCGTCGTCGTTGCGCTGGGTGCTGTAACGGGTCACGCTGCCGGTGGTAAAAACGTAGAAATTGTCCCCCGGATGTCCCAGGACGGCGACCCAACTGCCGACGGGGGCGTAGTCCCGGCTCAGGGGTAGGGGGGTCAGATCGCGGGCGGCGATGCGGACAATGGCGACATCCGCTGCTTTGTCCGCTGCAAGGATTTCCTTCACGGGATAAACCCGGCCCTGATAATCGGCGGCGGCGAACACTTCCCCCTCTTGTAGCTCGCTGAAGACGTGCCAGTTGGTGACCACAATGCCATCCGCGGCGGCGACCCAAGCTGTGGCATACATCCCTTCCACCCACGTACCGTCTTCGTCCGGGTAAACGCTTCCCAGGAGCAGGACGGCGGGCAAAGCCCGGCGGTACACCTCGTGCGGGCTGAGCTGTTCGGCGGCGGGCGGCGCCAGCTTGCAGGCGGCCTTGCCACCCCGCTGCCACTGCTGCCGCAACTTCTCCGTCGGCAGGCACTCCCCTTTCTCCGCTAGCTCCGTCAGGCGTGCGATGAACTGCTGGTAGAAGCGTTCATCATCGACGAACCAGGGTTCCGGGCGCGTCGGCGGGGCAGGGGCGGGTCGGCGAGCATCGGCACGATCCGCCGCGGTACGGGCCGGAGGAGCAGCCGAGGCGGAAGGCAGCTCCGGGGGCGCGGCGGGGGCCGGTTGCGGCGCGGGAGCAGGGCAGGGCCAGGTCAAAGCAACGGCACTGGCTGCCAGGACCAAGAGGGAAAGCCAGCGTGTCATAGAAATACCCTTCCAAGCCCAGGGCAGGCGGGGAATCATTCCCCCCGTTGGGCGCGGACGGCAGCGTACTCTTTCTCCAGGCGGGCCGTCAACTCCGGCAGGCGATCGATCAAGCGCTTGAGGGGCCGGCGGGGATGGCGGGCCAGGGCGTAGGCCGTCAGCAAGGGCAGGGCGATGGTGCTGTCTACATAACAGGTCACGGAATCGGGCAGCTTGTCCGGATCGACTTTGCCCCAGGTCATCGCTTCGCTGGGGGTGGCACCTGACAGGCCGCCGGTATCCGGCCGGGCATCGGTGAATTGCAGGAAGTAATCATGGCCCGCCTCGGTCAAGCCGAGAACCTCCTGAATCTGCGGCTCGGTTTGCAGCATGAAGTTTTTGGGGCTGCCCCCGCCGAGGATCAGCACGGAACTGGTCCGCCCGGAGGACTTGGCCTCCCAGACGATGGCCGCCGTCTGATTGACATCCCGCAGCGGATCGAGGCGTAACTGGGAACCTTCGAGCTGCAAGGCGGCCAGGTTCATCCCGATGGAACTATCCCCGGGGGAACTGGTGAAGACCGGCACGCCGCAACGGTAACAGGCCGCCAGGAGGTTCTTGCCGCCGCGGCCCGTCTGCTGTTCCCGCTCGTGGAGATACTTGCCGACCAGATGGTGGAACTCCGCCGTGCTGAAGGTGCGCTGGAAGGCCGGTCCCCGGCACAACGTCCGGAAGAAGGCATCGGTGCCCAGGAGATTCTCGTAGTCGAAGACGATGTCGTAAATCCGGATCAGTTGATGCTCCCGCAACTCATAATCCGGCAGGTGGGGGCCGGCCTGGTGCAACTCCATCCCCAGGGCATAGTGGGTATCGTGGTAAAGATTGGCCCCGGTGGAGACGATCCAATCCACGAAGCCCGCTTCGACCAGGGGCACCAGGCAGGAGATGCCCAAGCCGGCGGGAGTCAGAGCACCGGAGAGGGCCAGGCCGACTGTTCCCTCCTCCGCCAGCATCTTGCGGACGAAAAGCTGGCACCCCTCGCGCAGCCGACCGGCGTTGTACGAGAGGAAGGCGGCATCAATCAGCTCCGCCGTGCTCATCTCCGGCGTCACCGGGGGCGGATCAATCCGCTGGCGGCTGATCCGTTGCAAATACTCCCGGCTGCTGGCATTGCCGGGGCGGCGCTCATAATGCGGCTTGTGGGGATGCATGGTCCGTCCTCATGACTCCCGCCGGACTTCTTTGCCTCCGCGGGCCAAAACCCAACCTTTGATCCGCGGTCCGGCAACAGCAATAGGAACAGCAATAATGGCCGTCACGGCACTTCTGGAACAGTAGTTATGGAACAGTATAGGCCGAGGGCAGGGGGAAGCAGTGACATCGGGCCGGGGAGAGGGCCGAACAAGGGCGGGCCAATTCGGACAAGTCCACCCGTCCGGCCAGGAGCGAAAGGTCTTTCAAACTTCCGTGGGCTGGGCGGCACCGACGAGGGTCTCCGTGGGCTGGGCGGCACCGACGAGGGTCTCCGTGGGCTGAGCGGTAGCGGAGGGGGCCTCCGTGCGCTGGGCGGTAGCGGAGGGGTTCCAGGCGGCAAGGGCGGCGGCATAATCCGCGGGCGTGTTGAGGTTGGCCAAGCAGCGGTCGCTGGGGTCGAGAGCGCGGAGCTGGTCCAGGGAGACGGGGCGCACTTTCAGGGCGGCGGGCAGGTCTTGCAAGCGGCGGCTCCCCCCTTCCACCAGGGCGTGCAGCACTGGCAGGCAACGGCGGCGATAGGCGGCCAGCAGCGGCTGCCAGCGCTCCCCCAGATAGGGAACGACGGCCTCCACCGCCGGCTCGTCCTCCAGCCACCGGAGCAACTGCCGCAAGAGCACCGGCGGGACGCCCGGCATGTCCACCGCCAGAACCAGGGCCGCGTCCACCGTCGGCGGCAAAGCGCGCCAGCCGGTCAGCAAGCCCACCAGCGGCCCCGGATACGGCTGCGGATCGCGGACCAGGCGGACGCTCTGCCCAACCTCCGGCGGCAGTGGTGGCAGGGATTGCTCCGGAGCGGCCACCACTACCACCTCCCGGACCACCTCGCGCAGGGATCGGAGCATGTGTACCAGCAGCGGCACGCCGCCGAAGTCCAGCCATTCCTTCGGCTGCCCCATCCGCCGGGACCGCCCGCCGCACAACAGGATGCCCGCCGCGCCTTCCACCTGCTCCTCCTGCACGCCCGCTGCCATCGCCGCCTGGCTTCGCCTCGTTCCTCAATAGGGCGCCGGTGGGAGGCGGGAACCGTTCGGCCTCGCTCGCCATCAGCCCAGGAGAACCGGCTGTTTTCCCCGCCCTCGCGTTCTTCCCCAGCTCTTTCCCGCTTTTCCCCCCGTTCCCCCAGAGACGTTTCAGCAAGGGGACGCCAGAGACGTTTTAGCGAAGGGACGCTATGATGTCGGGGATGTCGGGGATGTCGGGGAACCGGGAAGCCGGCAAGACCGCGAGATCACCGGGAAGATTCCGAGGACCAGGCCCCAGGCACAGGAAAGACTCCGAGGACCAGCCCCAGCCACTGGGAAGACTCCGAGAACTAGCCCCAGAACACGGGGAGAACCTGGGCCTTTCCAGTCCAGGCCGGCTCGCCTTCTGAGGACTCCCGGAACGACCGAAGCGCAGGTGGAGAAAGGAACGGTATGGCGCGGATCATGCTTGCGATCGGGGATGCCGCCGAGGTGCTGGACACCTTCTATCCGCTCTTTCGGCTGCAAGAGGAAGGGTACGAGGTGGTGGTGGCGGGACCGCAGCGGCGGCGGTATCATCTGGTGCTGCACGAGCGGCCGGAGGGGTGGGACATCACGCAGGAGCGCCCCGGTTACACGCTGGAGGCGGGGGCGTGCTTTGCGGAGCTGCGGGTGGAGGACCTGGCCGGTGCGGTGTTGACCGGCGGGCGGGCACCGGAATACCTGCGCTATGACGCTGACCTGATCCGCCTGGTCCGCGGCCTGTACGCCCTGGGCAAGCCGCTGGCCGCCGTCTGTCACGGCATCGAAATCCTCGCCGCAGCGGACATCATCCGGGGGCGGGAAGTCACTACGGTGCCCAAGTGCCGCTACGATTGCGAGTTTTCCGGCGGCATCTACGTGGACCAACCGGTGGTGATCAGCGGTCCGATCGTCACGGCGCGGACCTGGCATGACAACGCCGCCTGGATGCGGGCTTATGTCCAAATGCTGCGGCTGGCTTTAGGCCGCTGAGAGAACGCCGCGGGACAACGGCGGGAAAGGCTTGCAGGAAGCGCCGGCGCACCGCCGTCCTCTCCACGAAGTCAGGCCGCCGAACACCCTTCGCCAGGTGATCACGCTGGCCCAGCCAAGCCCCCATCCCGGCCATCTCGGAAGCAGCAGGCCGGTCCTACCCAGGCCGTCTCAAACCTGGGCTGTCCAGCGAGAGTTAGAGGAAGTCAAGTGCCGCAGGTGTTCCCCCGCGTTGCGCTGGGAGTGAGGGAGGAAGCCGAGTTGCGGCTGGGGGCGTTCTCTTCATCACAGGGAGCGGAGGGCCGAGCGGGGGGAGAAGACGGCGTGAAGTGCGTCCCCTTGACCGGCGAATGGGCCGGATGAGGTTGAACCGAGCGGGCCACTTCCGCGGCTACGCTGGTGTAGGTGACCGGCGTGTCTTCGTAGTCGTAATCATCCAGGTCGTAGGTGCAGACGTAGCCGGGCTGCTGCGCCTTTTCCTTTTCCTCGTAGTAAGCCTTGATGATGGCGTTATGGATTTGCTCGCGGGCGGCGGCGTGGATGGGGTGGGCAATGTCGGCATGGAGTCGGACCCGCCCGTCGCCGAGGCGGACCGCCCGATTCTCGTCGAGCCGAGTGCCGCAGTTGTTGCAATAGCGGGCGCGGAGATGGTTCTTGCCGCCGCATTTGGGACAGCGGTCGGCCAGCTTGCGGCTGGGCATGGCCACAAATAGCCCCTTGGCGCCTTCGATGATCTTCAAATCCCGCACAACGAAGGCGTTGTCGAAGGTGACGGAACAGAAGGCGAGGAGGCGCTCGCTATTCTCCTCACACAGCTTGATGCGCACTTCCGTGATGACCACCGCTTTTCTCCTTGCAAGTCCGATCGGGAGCTAGACTCTGGACCACCACAACACGGGATCGCGGTTCATCCGCCGGCTGCTGGCGGAGGAACTTCTCAGCCACATGGACCGCTTCGGAGCGGGAGCGGCACAGGGCGAACAAGGCCGACCCGCTGCCGGAAAGGCAGGCGCCGAAGGGGGCCGCCTGAGCCAAGCGGCGGTGCAGCCGACCCAGCAGCGGTTCCAGCTCCAAGGCCGGTTCCTGCAACCGGTTGAACAGGCACTCCCCCAGAGCGGAAACCTCTCCGCGGCGCAGGGCCTCCCGCACGCCGGACCCATCCCGTGGCACCGCCGGCAGCTTCACAGCCGCATAAACACGGCTCGTCGCCAATCCCACCGGCGGGCAGACGACCACGAAATGGAGCGGGCATGCCATCCTTTCCTCCGCCACCACTTCTCCCCGTCCAGTGCACCACCCCACCGGAGCCGCCAGGAAGAAGGGGACGTCTGAACCGACGGCTGCCCCCATAGCAAGCAGTTCTTCGTTTGTCAGCGCCAATTTCCACAACCGCTGCAAGCCCACGAGCGCCGCCGCCGCATCCGAGGAACCGCCGCCCAATCCCGCCTGGCTCGGCACCCGCTTGCTCAAGCGCATCCGCCACCCCGCCGCTTTCCGCCCCGCCCGGTCCGCTAAAAGCTCCGCCGCCCGCCACACCAGATTTTCCGGACCGCAGGGCACCGACCCCGCCGGCTCGCATTCCAGATACCGCTCGCCCTCCGCCCCCAGGCTGATCTCCAGGGTATCGCACCAGTCAATCGCCACCATGAGCGTGGCCAGCTCGTGGTAACCATCGCGGCGGCGCCCCAAAACTTCCAGAAACAGGTTCAACTTGGCCGGTGCGGCGAGTGCGACCGCCGTGGAAGATGTGGAAACAAAGAGCGGCGCAGGCCGCTGCTCTGCGGGCCGGAGTGCCACCATAGGTGAATGCTTCAGAACGGCTCGCCAACGGGAAGGGAGCACGCCCATCCTAGGGGCGAGTACCTGGCCACGGCGCGGATCCCTAACATCGCAGCGGTCCACCCGCCGCTGTTGGCCCTTCCTGCCGCGCTCCTCGTGGCCCCCCAGGTCGCCACCAAATCAAATCCCTAGCCCTGACCTAGACCCCATCCCTGAAACGCGGGCGGCACCCTTCATCACTCGACTGCAATTACTAAACGAAAATTTCAACCACGTCAAGAGCAAATCCCCCCTATTCTCAGCAATTTTTTAGCTTCCCCGACCCTGGACCTTTCGCCTTTTCCACCTCCACTGCCAAGACTTCTTGACCACTCACGCAGCACTAACGTAGGAGGAAAGGACAATAGGATGAAATGAAGAGAGGAAGAACACAACCTGGTTCCACCCCGCTATTCCCACCGCTTCCGAGGGAAGGCGGGGATGAGAGCCGCTGAGCCAAGCGGAGAGTCCCGCCCGTGTCACAATCGGTGTCATCATCCGCGAGCTGCCGCTTCCCCCTTCCCGCCGAGGTCGTAGGCCAGATTTACCTGGCCGACAACCTGGCCGTCCTCCGGGAACTGCCCGACGCCTCCATCGACCTGATCTACATCGATCCCCCCTTCAACACGGGCAAAGTCCAGCAGCGGACGCAGCTCCGCACGGTCCGTTCGGAGGAGGGGGACCGCGTAGGGTTCCAGGGCCGACGCTACCAGAGCATTGTCATTGGGAGCCGCCGCTTCCAGGACACGTTCGACGACTACCTGGCCTTCCTGGAGCCGCGCTTGATCGAAGCCCACCGCCTCCTGGCACCTCACGGCAGTCTTTACTTCCATGGGGACTACCGCGAGGTCCATTACTGCAAGGTGCTTTTGGATGCCATCTTCGGGCGAGACTGCTTCCTCAACGAGATCATTTGGGCCTATGACTATGGCGGACGGCCCAAAGACCGCTGGCCGGCCAAACACGACAACATTCTGCTCTACGTCAAAAACCCCTCGCAGCATGTGTTCAACGTCGAGGAGATCGAGCGGATTCCCTACATGGCCCCGGAGTTGGTCGGACCGGACAAGGCGGCGCGCGGCAAATTGCCCACCGACACCTGGTGGCACACCATCGTCCCAACCACCAGCAAGGAAAAGACCGGCTATCCGACCCAGAAACCGCTGGGCATCCTACGGCGCATCGTCCAGGCTTCCTCGCGTCCCGGCGCGCTGGTCCTCGACTTCTTCGCCGGCAGCGGCACCACAGGGAGGGCTGCCCTGGAGTTGGGCCGCCGCTTCCTCCTCATCGACAACAATCCCGAAGCCCTGGAAGTCATGGCTCGGCGCTTCGACGGCATCCGCGGCATCGAATGGATCGGCTTCGACCCTTCTCCCTTCCAGAAACGGCAGCAAGCCCCAAAGCCGAAAACCCTCCGCAAGTGAGCGGCAAGACCGGGAAAAATCCCTGGGATAACAGAAGAATCCTAGGGTGCCCAGGACCAGGAGCTACCTAATATCCGCAGAAATCAAGGAGCCGAAGAAACGGAAGAAGGGGCGGAGGAGGAGCAGGCGGCGGAGGAGGGGTGCTCGTCGAGGAGCCATTCGTCGGCGGGATCGAAAGCAGGCAAGGCGAAGACGATGGTGCGCAGGCCGGCCTCGCTGAGGACGCGATGGCGAACGCCCGGCGGAATCCAGACGGTGCTGCCCGGTTCTACCGGGTACCAGGTGCCGTCGAGTTCAATCTTGCCCGTTCCTTCGAGAATGTAGTACACCTCGGTGGTGCGCTGGTGGTAGTGGAGGAGCGCCTCGCGGATGGTGGTGACGTGGAGGGAGCAGGGGGCGCCATCAGCGGCGGTCAGGATACGCGTGCTGACACCGCAGGGGCAGGGCACTTGAGGAGCTTCTCGCTCGTGCCGAATGAGGAAACGTCCAGGGGCAGGAGGCGTCATGGCGATGACCTTCAGCGCAAGGAGGTTCAGGCCTCGAAGGGGAGGACCGCGTTCCGCGGCGGGACCGCTCCTAGCGGCAGGTCTGGCGGCCCTGGTGCTGGGAATCAGCGGCTGCGCGGGAGGGTCCGATTCGCCGGTGCCGGCAGGGCCGAGCGAGAGTGAGCGCGTCTCTGCCGGGCCAAGCCGCCGGGAAGCGCCGGGCGATACCGCAGGTCCGCCGGGCCAAGCCGCTTGGGTTTCCCTCCAGGGTCAGGTGGTCTGGTCCGGCCCGATGCCCGCCATAGCCGATTGTATGGCCATCCGCACGACGGGGGCAGGGGGAGTGGCACTCCAGGCGGTGCCGCATCCGAACCGCTTGCAGCGGGAGCCGGTCCACGGGGGCGTGGCGGAGGCCTTCGTCTGGCTGGAGCCGTTATCTCCGCGGCGGGACGGGGAAACCACACCAGCGGCTAGCCGCCAGGAGGAAGGAGCAGCCCCTGAGCCGGGCGCGGCAGCACACTGGCCGCCGCTGCACGTGCGTTTGCACAATCAGGCCCTCTTCATTGAGCAAGGGAAGCGGTCCGGGAGACTGGGCATCGCCGCTGCGGGAGCGGAGATCACGATCACGGGGGAAGGGGAGGGCTTTTACGCCTTGGCGGGCCGTGGAGCGGCCTTCTTCCGCTGGGCGGTACCGGCGGGATGCTCCCCTCTGGTGCGCCGCCTGCCGCCGTTGCGCCGGGAAGTTGGCCCCAGCCGGGCCGTAGACGACGCCGTCCCGGCCGATTCCCCCGCCTCGCCCTGGCCGATCATCGAGCTATTTGACGATGCCCGCCGTTACTGGACACGTGCTTACATTCTGGTGTGCGATCATCCCTACGCCGCCGTCACGGACGCCCAAGGCCGCTTCCAGTGGCCGGCGGTGCCCGCGGGAGAGTGGGAACTGATCGTCTGGCATCCCAGTTGGACCGTGCGCCGCCAGGAACGCGATCCGGAAAGCACGCTGGTGGTCCGCCAGTTTTTCACCGCTCCCCACGTCCGCCGCCGAACGCTGAAGCTCTCCCCCATCCCCGCTGCTGCTCCGCCAGTTCCCCTTGTCATCGAGCTGTCCGCCCCGGCGAGCCGCTAATGGCCGGCGGGGGGACGCCCTTCGTCCGCCAGGTCCTCCCATCCCGCCCAAGTCCGACACCTGGCCGCGGCAAGGGATCACAAAGGAGGGCCGAGGAGAAGGCAAGGCGGTCCCCGAACGGCTCAGGCGCCCGGCTCAGGCGCCGTAGTCGATCTCCTCAAAGTTGTGGATGGCGCGTTTCATGATGAACTGCTTGCGCCCTTCGACTTCTTCCCCCATGAGCATACGGAAGAGTTCCTCGGCCCGCTGAGCATCGGAGAGGGTGACGCGCATGAGGGAGCGGTGTTTGGGGTCCAGGGTGGTAGCCCAGAGTTCCTCCGGGTTCATTTCGCCGAGTCCTTTGAAGCGAGTGATGGAGATACCGGCTTCGCCGAGGCGGCGGATTTCGGCAGGCAGGGCGAGCAGGTCCGGCAGAGGAATCTGCTGGGCTTCCCGGATCAAGGTGAAGCGGATGGGGGGTTCGCGCCCGGCGATGCGGGGCAGGGGGAGCAGATCGGCAGGGAGGAAGCCGGCGTCGAGAAGTTTGGCCAAGGCGCGGTTGAGGGCGCGCAACTCGTGCCATTCTTCGAGGGCGTAGTGATCCGCAGCCAGGGGCGGGGGAGAAGAGCCGTCGGCAGGCGAGGCCGCTCCCAGCGGAGGAACCGTTTCCGAGAGGGTCAATTCCTTGCCCAGGGCCTGGGCCTGAGCGCTGCGGAAAGCTTGCAACTCCTGCTGCGTGGCGAACCAGTAGTCCTGACCGGCAAAGCGGACGTGATAGACGGGTACTTCCAGGATGGTTTTGCCGTCGCGTTCGGTGGTTCTGGCCCGGCGCAGGACGCTTTCGAGGGTTTGGCCGCGGCGTTCGAGTTGGCCGACGACGGTCTCAATGTCGGCGAGGATAGGCAAGAGCGGGGCCAGCTCTTCGCTGGAGAGTTCGCGGGGGGGTTGATCGGGCCGAGTGAGGCGCAAGCGGGTGCCGCGCAGGCCGCGCTCGGTCAGCTCCCGGAGCATTTCCTCGCGGGTGGCCACGAAGCGCACCTCCTTTTTCTGGGTCACCTTGTAAAGCGGAGGGCGGGCCACATAGACGTATCCTTCTTCGATCAGTTTGCGCATCTGGCGGAAGAAAAAGGTGAGCAGCAGGGTGCGGATGTGCTGCCCATCCACGTCGGCATCCGTGAGGATGATGATTTTGCCGTAGCGGACTTTGCTGATGTCCTCGACGTTGTCGATGTCGATGCCGATGGCAGCGATGAGGGCGGCGATCTCGTTGTTTTTCAGGAGTTTGTCCAGGCGGGCCTTTTCGACGTTGAGCACTTTGCCGCGCAGGGGAAGGACGGCCTGGAAGTAGCGGTCGCGTCCGCTTTCCGCGCTGCCGCCGGCAGAGTCGCCTTCCACGAGGAACAGTTCGCTCTGGTCGCGCTGGCGGGTGGTGCAGTCCATGAGTTTGCCGGGCAGTCCGCCGCCGCCGAGGATTTTCTTGCGATCGATGAGGGCGTCGCGGGCCTTCTTGGCCGCGATGCGCAGCTCAGCCGCCAGGGCCACCCGCTTGCAAATCCGTGCCGCCTCCTTGGGATTCTTCTCCAAATAGTCGGTCAGGAAGTCATAGACGGCGCTGGCGACGATCCCTTCCACCTCCGGATTGTTCAGCTTGATCTTGGTCTGGGACTCGAAGACAGGATCGGGATGGCTGAGGCTGACGACGGCGGTCAGGCCGGCCCGGAAGTCTTCGCCGCGCAGCTCCAGATCGGGCTTGAAGTGTCCTTCCTTTTTGCCGTAGGTGCTGATGGCACGGGTCAGGCCAGCGCGGAAGCCAGACAGGTGGGTGCCGCCGCCGGGATTGAAGGCGTTGTTGGTATAGCAGCGGACGCGTTCCTCATCGGCATGGGTGTATTGCAAGGCGACTTCCACGATGATGGGCAAGGTGCGCCCGGCGGCATCGGGGAGGGTATAATCCACCTGGCGGCGGAGATAGATGGGGGGATGCTCGACCGTCTCGCCCTGGTTGAGCCAGGCGACAAACTCGGCGATCCCGCCCTCGAAATAGAAGGTGTCGCTGCGGCCGTCGCGCTCATCGAGCAGGGCGATGGTCAAACCCCGGCAGAGATAAGCGATCTCGCGGAAGCGGTCGGCGAGGGTGTCGTAATCGAGGGTGAGGTCGCCGAAGATTTCGGGATCGGGTTTGAAGGTGATGGTGGTGCCGGTCTGGCCGGGGGGAGCGGGACCGAGGTCCTGCAATTCGCTGGTGGCATAGCCGCGCTCGAATTCCATTTTGTACACCCGGCCTTCGCGGCGGACCTCCGCCTCGCACCATTCGGAGAGGGCGTTCATGGCCTTGGCCCCCATGCCGTGCAAGCCGACGGAGACACGGTAGGCCTCGTTGTCAAACTTGCCGCTGGTGCCGGCGATGGTCAGGGCCTCTTCCAGCGCCGACTTGCCCGTCTCCGGGCGGATGCCCACCGGGATGCCGCGGCCATCGTCGATGACGGACACCGCGCCGTCCTTGTGCAGAATGACCCGAATATGCTTGCAATACCCGGCCATCCATTCATCGACCGAGTTGTAGACGATCTCGTAAACGAGATGGTGCAGCCCGGCCGACTGCGTGTTGCCGATGTACATACCGGGGTTCTGCCGGATGTGGGCGGCATCCTTGAGCGTCTTGAGATGCTCTTCAGTGTATTCGCCGTTGGAACGGGTCGCCGAGGTCGAAGCTGCGATCGGGGTTTCGTCCTGTTTCATGAAGCTCCTCTTAACTCCGGGTTCCTATGAGTCCTCGCTTTCGGTTCACCAACTTCGGGTCTATCAGGGTTTCGCCGCCCGCCGGCTTGAGCCGCTGTTCACGGCCTCCGCTCTGGGCCATTCACCGCTTGCTGGTCCAGGCCGTTGCCCATCCCCGGCGTGTCGGGGGCCAGCAGCAGAGCCGCGGGGAAAGCTCACCAAGCCCCGGCGCGGAAGCGGATGTCCGCGATAGTCGTGCCGGGCAGGGCCTGGCGGAGGGCCGCCAACAGCCGGCGTTTGTGGAACTGGTTGAGTTCCTGCATCAGAGGAGCGGCGTTGACCTCCACCTCCAGCACTCCGCGGCGCAAGCTGGCCACACGCGTGTGCTGCCGCAGGGACCGCGGCACGACTGCCTCCAGAGCGGCTTCCCAGGCTGCCTCTAGCCGCAAGCGTTCGCTCTTGCGCCCCCAGCCCCGGCTGACGAACAAGCGGGAGAGGATGTCCGCGAGCGGTTCCGGCCCACGCTCCCGCCGCCCCCCGTCCGAACCGGAGGCTGGCTCGCGCCGCTGGAAGGAATCGTTTGCCATCCCCACTGGCCCTCCTCACGCGGAAGGAAGTTTCTCGGCCCTGCCCCCTCATCGGCGGTTCTCCACGGACATCGGCATCACCAGGTAAACCCACTTGGAAACACCGCCACCGCTGGGAGCGGTCCCATCGCTGGAAGCGGTCCCACCGCTAGGAGCGGTCCCACCGCTCACGTTGAAGCGAAACAGAGCGGGCTTGTCCGCGGCGATCAGTTCCAGCGTCAGCGGGGAACTCGGGGAGGCGTCCGCCGCTGGACGCGAACCTTCCGCCTTTGGCTCGGCTACTTCGTTGCGGGCGATGTTCAAGTACTCGACGAGGAAGTCCGGGTCGAAGGCGACGTGGATGGCGGGTCCAGCGAAGTCCGGCAGGGCCAGCTCCACATGGCCGCTGCCAGTGGCCGGTCCGCGACCTTCCAGAATCGCCACGCCGGGCCGGAAGGAAATGTCCACCCGCCGGCTTTCCTCGTCGGTCATGACGCGGATCTGCCGCACCGCCGCCAGGAACTCCTCCAGTGGCAGGGGAATCTTGATCTTGGCTGCCTTTTCCGTCTTCTCCAGGATGTCACGGTAGGGGGGGAAGCGGCCTTGCACCAGTGTCGTGTAAATGGTAGCCCGCTCGGTGAGGAAGCGGACGTCGTTGGTTCCCAAATAGGCCCGCACCACCTCGCCGTCGTGGGTCAGGACGCGTTCCAGCAAGGTCATCGCGCGCGCCGGGACCAGCGGATGCAATTGCACGCCGGACGGGGAAGCCTGGACTGTGACAGCCGACTCGCAGAGGGCCAGGCGCTTGCCATCCGTACCGACCAGCCTCAAGGCCAAAGAGGCGGAGGGTCCGCTTCCCGCAGCCCCCCCTCCTGTGTCCCAGAGCAGACCCTTGAAGGCATAGCGATCAGTGACATCCTTTTTGGGGATGGCAAAGAGGGTGCGGCGAATCATTTCACGGAATTGTCCGGCTAGGCCCTCGATAACGATTTCCTTGGGGTCGGTCCCTTCGGGCAATTCGGGGAACTCCTCGACCGGGCGCTGGGGCAACTCGAACTTGGCTGTGCTGCCGCAGCGCAAGGTGGCAGTTGCTCCGTCCGGTCCGTCGGAAGACGTTAGGGGCGCTTCGAGTTCGACGCCTTCCGCTCGGCTTTCCCGCAGAATCTGGGTCAACTGGGCAGCGGGCAGGAGGGTACTGCCGGGGCGGACAACCTCGACCCCGCGCAACTCCTGGCGGATACCTAATTCCATATCGAAGGCCGTCAGGGTTAGGCTGTCCTCCCGCGCATCCAGGCGGAAGCAGGCGAGTACTTCCCGAACGGCCCGGTTGGGCAGGGCTGCTCCCGCCGACTGGCAGGCTTCCAACAACGCTTCCCGATTCACACGCAGTTTCATGGCTTCTCCTTGCTCTCATCCTGGAGCTGGCCGCTGGGAGAGCGGCCGGTATCTGGGGTCGTCGATTTCCAGCCGTTCCGTTAGTCTCTTCAACCCATTTTTCGGCTCGCCGTCGGAGCGGTATCCGCTTCCCTCTTCTGTTTGGAAGTCTATCCAGGCAGTGACAGAAGTAATATCCGGCCTGGGCCTGTCGCGCAGGGGTGGAGGAACTGGCGCAAGTGTTTGGGCGAACGAGGTTTGTGGTTCTGTCGGGGGTTGTGGAAAAGTTGGCGCGCCGGCGGCGCGCTTTGGCCGCGCCGTGAGCACAACCCGCGGGGGGAAGGCTGTCCTGCCGATAGGAGGGAGCGGAGCGCGCCTGAAAGTTTCCGCCGCGCTCCAAGCGCGCGCCAGCTTTTCCACAGGGTTAGTCACACGTCCTCCTCTCCCCGCGGCGATGGGGAAACCCCCAGGAGCGGGCGTCATGAGATCGGAATGGGGTCATCCGGGCACATCTCCTAGCGTATCCGGGGCGGGCGGGACCGGCGGAGTCGAAGCGGGGATGCCGCAGCCGGTGCGAGTCTCAGCGCAATCCGGCTTGCACCTGGCGTAAGGCCGCGAGTAGGGACGCATCGGTGTTCAGGCGTTGCTCCACCTTTCGGCAAGCGTGCAGGACGGTCGCATGATCCCGGCGGAAGGCCTGGGCCAAGCGCGGCAGCGACCAGCCCGCCTGGCGCAGCAGGTACATCGCCAGTTGGCGGGGGAGCAGGATCCGGCTCAAACGGCTGCTACTGAGCAGTTCCTGCTGGCTGACCCCAAAGACGGCGCTCACCTGCCGCAGCACTTGCTCCCACAGCGAAGGGCGGGCGGATTGTGCCTCCTGGTTCAGCTCCGCGATCAGAGCTGTCAGCTCGGCCGGGGAAAGGGGTCCAGCGCGAGGGGACCGCTCCTGGTGGCTTAGGTGCTGGCGCAAGCGCTGGAGCTTTCCCACCGCCGAGCGCAGGCCGTCCGCCTCGTCCGCCAATTGCCGCACTTGGGACTCCGTCAGGGGAAGTTGCCAGCGCTGGGCCAAGGCTGCGATGATTTGCCGCCGGCTGTCCGGGCCGGCCGGCCAAAGGGGCACCACCAGGCCTGCGCTCAAGCGAGAAGTCAGCCGCCGGGGTAGATGGCGCAGGTCCGCCACCGTTCGCCCGCTGGTCAGGATTACCCCTTGGCCGCAGGCCCGCCGCTGATCCAGCACCTGGCAGAGCGCCTCGGCATCCCGCCGCGCCAAATGTTGCAAGTCTTCCACAATCAGAAGTCCGGCGCCGACTTCGGCCAGCAATTCCCCGCATTCCGCCGCGGACAGACACCAGGCCGGTTCCTCCGTCCGCTGGCTCCACCAGGCCACCGCACCTTGCATCAACTGGCTTTTGCCGCTGCCCGGCGGGCCATAGATGACCACCGGATAATTCACGGCCCGGCCCTGAGCCAACCGGCGTAAAACGCCCAGCACCGCCTGCACCGCCGCCCGGTTCTCTGCGATCCGGATCACACCCGGCAGCGCGGACCGGCCCCCTTCTCCCGCTTCCCGCCGGCGCGCTGCCGCGGCGGAGGGTGGCCTCATGAGATGGGGCAGGGCTGCCCCTGCGGGGGCCGCTTGGCTCTCCAGGGCCGGCGGGGATATGCCTTCGGCCGCTCGGTCCTCGCTCTTTGCCATAAACCCATCCGCCCTCCGGACCGCGGCGCGACTAACTGCTGACCATTCTAGAAAATCGGCCTTCTTTCGTAAAGAGCTATAAAAATGATACAAGTGTTTGAAAAATAGGGACTTGTGTCGACAGAATCCCTGCCACTCGGACCGCCTCGATTCCAGGGGTGTTTCCAATCTCATCAGGACTTGGTTCGCAGACGGCGGACTGTGGCGATGATCCGCTCGGCGGCGGCGTCGATCTGCTCCAGCGTGTGCAGGGGACTGAAGCTGAAGCGGACGGCGGAGCGGAGACGTTCCGGCCCGACCTGCATTGCTTCGAGCGTGGGACTGGGAAGCAGCGATCCGCTGGAACAGGCGGCTCCGGTGGAGCAGTGGACACCGGCCAGGTCCAGGGCCATAACCAGCAGGTCGCCCCGGCAACCGGGAAAGGAGACGTTGAGGGTATTGGGCACGGCACTTTCGTCGGCGATGGGGGGGCCGTTGAGGAATACGGGGGCGGCTGCCTGGAGGCGATGCCAGAGGTGCTCCCGGAGGCGGCATAGATGCTGGTGGTGCGCCTGCTGGCGCTGGCACATCCACTCCAGGGCAGCGGTCATGGCGGCGATAAGCGGCGCCGGTTCCGTACCCGCCCGTCGGCCCTGCTGCTGGGGGCCGCCCCGCAGCAAGGGAGGAAGCGAGCAATCCCGCCGCACCAGGAGCAGGCCCACACCCATCGGCCCGCCGAACTTGTGCCCCGAAGCCGACAGCGTCGCTACCCTCAGGCGGTGGAAGTGGACCGGTATCTTGCCCACCGCTTGCGCCGCATCGCAGTGCAAGTGCACCTCCGGCGGCAAGGCGGCGGCCAGTTCGGCCACCGGCTGCACCGCGCCCGTCTCATGATTGGCCAGCATCAGGCAGGCCAGGCGGACGCCCGGCGGCACCGGCTCCAGCCGCACCACGCCCCGCTCATCCACCGGCCACCAATGGACCGGCGCGCCTCGCCGCTCCCAAACCCGCACCGGCTCCACCACGCACGGATGCTCCAAAGGGGATAGGATGATCCCCGCTCCCTTTCCCGCCGCCTCCAGCGCTGCGTGGATCGCCCAGTTGTTCGCCTCCGTCGCCCCGCTGGTGAAAAACACCTCCTCCGGCGAGGCCCCCAACAAAGCCGCACACCGTTCCCGTGCCGCCTCCACCGCCTGGCGCGCCGCCCGCCCGCGGCCATGCACCGACGACGCATTCCCCCCCGGTGCCGAGCGCAGTGCCTCCCACGCTACCGGCAGCATTCCCAACGTCGCATTCGCATCCAGATCAATCTCCATCATCGCGCACCACCCGCCGGCCCCCGTCATCTATCCATCCCATTCTAGACCCGCCCTCCTCCCCCGCCTCGGTGCCACACATCATCTCACTGTCATCAGAACGATTCTCTTAATGTAATATAAGGTAGTATTAGTAAAGGAAATCATGAATAAATGATCCACAACATGATGCCAGGATAATATCTGTAAGCATTGTGACTGAGAAGTCATCATCAACCTCGATGCTTGACGGTGTAACAGGGTGGTGATACTATTGGGGTGGGCGGACGTCAGGTTCCAGCCGCGGATGGTGTAAAAATTCCGAGGGGGCTGCTGGCGGTTCTTGGAGCGGCTTGTTCCGGCGCAGTCCGGCGGCGCGCACCAGCAATGAGGCTCAGGCATGTGGGAAGCCTACTGGCAAACGGTACAGACAAGTCAATTGGACTGGGTCATCCTGGCAGTTGGAGCCGTGCTGGTCCTGCTTCATCTCTGGGGGCTGCTCGGCTACTGGCATGGTAAGTGGGTGCTGTTCGTGCAGGACCTGGATCGTTACCGCACAGGGCTGTTGTTGCTGACCGAGCTATTGCCGGTATTGGGGCTGCTCGGCACGGTCATCAGCCTGATGTACACCTTCAAAACCTTCCAGGTGGGAACTGCTGGCGAAACGCTCGACTTGGGACAGATGATCCAAACGTTTGCCCCGGCGATGAGCACGACGATTTCCGGCTTGATCATGGTCGTTATCAATCTGCTTCTCAACGCCGTGCTGTGGTTTTTCTGCCCTGCGGTTGAGGCCAGGCGAGGTTCTTCATGAAGGTCACGAGTGTTATCGCCCGCTTTATCTCGCTGGTGGATGTCGTTCTCATCCTTCTGGGAGTGTTGTTGCTGGTGCTCCTGCACGCTCAGGTGCGCACTCAGGTTCAGCGGCCCCAAGAGGACAAGCGGGACGAAATCCAGAAAGTCGCAGGTCTCGACTTCCTCTACTTCTACGTCGGCTGGAAAGGGCCGGAAAAAGACCGATGCTATTTCCTCGATACCAATCTTAAACTCGGCCGGGAAGTGCGCACCGAGACCGCCGATGACCTCCAAATGATCCTCAAGACACGCCATCCCCAAGGGGAGCGAACCAACCCCGTCGTCCTGCTCCTCTTTAGTGAGGAGGGTTGGTACTCCACCTGGGATAGCAAACGCATTGCCGCCCTGGAGCAGACCTGGAAGATCAAAGTCGTGCCGGTTTACAACGTCCGGTTCCCTCACTAGGAGTAGGCCATGAAAAGCTACCTGCTACTCGCCGCCACGGGCTTGCTGTGGGCCTCTTTCTGGGATAGCCTGCCTTCCTTCGACTGGGATGTCGCCTGGAAGGTGGCAGCGATCACCGCCGGCGTCGCCGCCGTTGCTATTGTCGCTGCCATTGCCTTGCCGTTTGTCGCCATTCAGGCCGGGGCTACGGTCCTGGGTACCGCCGTGGCTGTCGCAGGGATTTCCTTGCTTATCGGCACGGGTGCCGGAATCGCCGCGGGGTTGTACTGGGGAGCCGATGAGGAGGCGAAGTGGAGGAAAGTCATCGAAGAGATCAAAGCCATCTCCAATCAACTGGACATCTACTTTGAGCCAGCAGCGAGCAACTCCCAGCAAGCGGCGGAATTTCGCTGCACTCTCGTGATCTACGAAGAGACCGATTTGAAGGCCCAGAAGCCGGTTTGCACGGAACGGCAAGTCAAGATCGAGGCTGCCGATAGCGAGGAGTTCTACCGCCTCATCGATCAGCAATTGAGAGCCTGGCTGCACAAACCGGTGCTGGCGGACCAGGACAACAAATCGCGCCGGGTGAAAATCTACATGCGCCCCTATCCGGGGGAAGGAGTCTATGAGCGCCTCCGGCAGCTTGTGGACAACAACGGCATTCGCAACTGCGTTGTGGAACGAAGCGAGCAGAGCTGGACATCTGCTAGGCCGACCAACTGATAACCGCCATCTTGTCCCCGCTCCGACCGGGACGCCGCACCCATGATGGCCATTTGGCAAGAGATTGTCAACTTCTGGAACTGGCTGACGAGTCCGTCGGTCATTCCCTGGGTGGGGATGGCTGCGGCGGTACTGGCTGCTCTGAGCGTGGACCCCAAGGGGTGGCTGAAGGCGCCGGGGCAAGGCTTGCGGCGGGCCGGGCAGGTGGCCCTCCTATGGCTGGTCCTCGTGTGGCTCTTCCCATGGACTTCCTGCTCTAAGACCAATGGTACGGGCGGTAGTTCTGGCTCAGGGGATGGGGGAGAGCTGCCCCCACCCACGCCACCTCAACCAGATGGTCGTACCCCCACGGATTTGCTCCAGACGCTGGAACAGGCGGACCTGGTGATTCGGTTCGTTCCGCTGCCCAATGATCCAGCCACTGCCCAGGAGTTCGCCTGCGACCTGCATTACAAGGATGAAGCGAAAGGCTCCCAGGCGATCTCAATTCGCGCCACGAAGATGCAGGATTTCGACAGGCAGCTCGAACAACACCTCCGCAAAGTGCCCCTCCCCCGCAAGACTCCCAAAGTCGTGGTCTTCCAATCTCCTTCTCCAGGGGAAAACGTACTGCGGCGTATCCGGGAGAAGATCACGGCCAGCCTGCCCAATCCCACCGTGGAGGAGTCCCAACCTCCCGAAGCCGACGCGAAGAAATGACGGAGAGATGACACATGAAACCGATGCACGCGCTTAACCTCGGCGTCTATGGCTGTATCCGAGCCGGTAAGACGCTCTTCCTCTACCAGCTCCTCCGCTATTGGCAGCAGAAGCAACAGGTGATTCAGCTTTCGGACAAAGGCGTGAAATTCCTGGAGACCGTCCAAAGCGAAATCGAAAGATACAAAGGCTCGCTGCCCACGATGAGCAACTGGGGCGAAATCCCGGTGCAGGTCCGCCGAGGGGACAGCCAGCCGGACTGGGACCTGACCTTCCGCGATCTCACCGGCGAATGGCTCGAAAAGGGCGTGGATAAACTCGACTCCGCAGACCGTGATAACCTGATCCAGGAGCAGGTCCGCCAATGTGACGCCTTCCTCTTCTTCTTCAATCCGGTCCATCCCGAATACCAAAAAGACCTCGATGAGTATTACCAACGGGAGTTCCAGCGGGCGGAAAAGTTCCTCGAATACGTCCTGAAGGAACGCCAGAACCAGCATCTGCCCACCGTCTTCGTGCTGACCTGCAAGGACCAGTGGGAAGATCGCTCCGACATCCGCGTGAAACTCCAGAATTGGATCGAGCGGGTGCACCGCAAGCTCCAGGAGCTGTACGACCATTATTTGCGCGGCCACTATCCGCAAGAGTTTGTCGAGCAGCAAGGTGTTTTCCTGGAAGTGTGTTCCACGGGCCGCAGTCCCCAAGATAACCAGCAACTGGAGAAGGTGGTCGATCGCCTGGCGGATCTGGTGCACCGCTCCCGCCGCCAGCGGCAGCAAATCCGCCGCCGGGGTCTGCGTGCTCTGCTGCTGAGCGTTGCGGTTCTCGCGGGCCTGGGGGGCTTAGGCTGGTGGTTGGTCAACAGGGAGCCACCCACCCCGCCGTCTCTCCCGACGCCTCCCATCGAGGTACGCCTCCGCGAGCTGGAAGAGCTGCTGAAGACTCATCCGACGGCAGCGCGTCTCCCCTCCGTCAAGGAGGCCGAGGAGATCAACAAGCATCTCGCCTGGCTGGTCCCGGAGCTGGATCCCAACGCCAGCGGCGCGGCGGATGTGGCCGAATCGACCCGCCAACACATGCGTGAACTTTTGGAGCGCACCAGCCAGCTTATCCTGGAGAAAACCCGCAAGGCGGACCCCACCCCGGAGGCGCTCGCGGTCCTGGCGGCCTACCTCAAGAAGCTGCCGGATGCCAGCGACATCTCCCCTCCGTTGGCTCAAGCCCAGCAGCGCTACTGGGAGTTGCAGCGCACCGCCTGCCTCCAGCAGCTCGCTGAGATCATCCGCCGACGCCAGGAGGTCGCCTCGCCACCCCTCGATACCTTTGTGGAACTCGCCAACAAACTGCGGGAGATGGAACAGCAGGTTCGGCAAGATGAGGTCTTCCTCCCCCAAGCGCGCCGCAACCTGCGGGAACAGCTCCAGACCGCTGCCACCTTCTGCGAAGACCGCCTCAAGCAGAAGGGCTACACCGTACACTTCCGCGTGACCTCGGCCCACTGTGTCCTGAAAGAGGAAGAGGAAGTGACCTGGAGAGGCCTAAACTTTGCATCCCCCGGATATCCTTTCATACCACCCCCTTACGGCCTCGTGCCCAAAGCCGAAGGTCCCGGCAAAATCCCGTGCGCCACCATCCAGCCCTCCTATCCCCTCCGCATCGGCTTAGGCACACCGGTCGAGTGTGCTCTGTACATCTGGGAGGCCTCCGAGCAACAGTGGCGAATGTGGCACAAGTTCAACTTGACTACCGAGCCAGGTCCTTATGCTCCTTTAGGCATGCCTCTGCATCCCGCGGATGGGGAGAAACGAGAAATCTCCCTCCGCTACGAGAACCATGAAGTGAACCTGGAGTTCTTCAACTTCCAGCCGATTCCCGCTTTGCTTCGTGAAGCTGTGGCGCTGGCCAGGAAGGAGAAGAAGTCATGACCACTCCGGCTACTTCTGGTTCCCTCACACCCCAGAACTCCCAGAGCGACATCCAGCCGGAATATACCTTTGAGATCGAACGGCGGCCCGGCCAGGGTTACACGGTGACCGCTTCACATGGGACGCGAGCGGACCAATGGAAAGAAACCGCCCTGAAACTGCTCGACGATATTGGCCAGCCGGACCCCAAGGAACCGCAGCGGCACCGCTGCGTCCCGCATGCGGGATACTGTGTGCATGTTTCCGTCCAGCTTCAACCGGATGGGACCGCCCAGATTCGGCAGGAGTGGTTCCGGAGGATTCCCTCGGCTGCGTACTCCGGCTCCTGGCGTAGGGCCGCCAAGGCTCTCCTCCTCTGCTTCCTCCTCGGCGTCGGGGCGGGAGCCTTGGCCGGGTATTCCCTGGGCAAGCAGTCGCCTCCCCCATCGACAACGGCTCAGCAACAAGAGAAAAAAGGAGAGCAACCGCCGCCTTCCCCGCCCCGAGACGAAACTCTGAAGACACTCCGCGACAGCTTGGTCCGTAACCAGGAAATGCTGCAAGCCCTGAAACAGTTCCTGGCCCAGGAAGGACTGGCTGCCCCCAAGGAGGGCGTCAGCGAGAGGAAGCGCTCCATCCAGGTGTTGGTGGACCTGGACCCCCCCCGGCCCCCCGGCATCCGAGAATCCCTCCTCCTCGATAACCAGCAAGTCCGCCAGTTGCTCGATTTGCTCCAGGACTTGCTCGATGCACCCCAAAAGTTAGAAAAACTCAATAATCCAGGGAACACCAAGCCTCAGAGTTCGGGTTCTGAGAAGTGGTGAATGGGTTGTTCTGGTCCTTGCTCAAGGAGTTTTCCAATGTCCAAACTGCGAGGTCTTGTGCTGCTACTGGCTCTGTGTTGGCCCCTCGGCACTCTCGGCTGCGGCAGCGGGGCTGATACGAAATCGACCAAGACGCCCGAGCCGACGAAAACAACGCCGCCCATTCCGCCGGGGAAATAAAAACAAAGGGTTGGCCAAGTCCGGGGCAGGCGTTTTTCCCCATCGGGAAGCGGGGCCTGCGCGGCGCGCGGGTCACCCCCCTGGCTCCGCCTTGCTCGTGCCGTTTCGCCTTCCCCGCTCCGTCGTTCTCTCCCCTTTTCCCTCCGTCGTTTTGGCTCCCCTAGCAAAGCCTGGCGGGATTGTCGCATCTGCGCGGCGCCACCTCCGCCGTCCCGCCGTCATTTTGGCCAGGTTCTCTTCGTCCGTTGCACTGTGTGAAGTATTCTCCCCATGAGCCGTTGTCCGAGCTAGTAACCCTGGGGGCAGCCGTGACCGGGGCGGAGGCGATCGGCTAGGCCGGGGGGTGATCGTTGCGAAACTCCGCGGATACGCCGGCGGCCAGATTTGTGTCGATGTCTGTCGATTTCCGAGGGCAGAGTTATGACTCCGGGTTCGATTGTGCGATTCCGCAACCGGGATTGGGTTCTCGTGCCGAGCGATGTGGGGGAACCGTTGCTGTGGCTCCGTCCCTTAGCAGGCACGACGGAGGACATCGTGGCCGTGGATCGGCGGCTCTGCGACCTGCTGGGATGCACCATGTGGAGGAGGATCTGAAGGACATCCACCGTCCGCAGGGAGAGATCGTCGATCCGCTCGACCCGGAGGGCTACGCCCGACGCGCGGCGGCCAGCGCCTTCCCCGGTGAGACCTTCCGTGTGCTCAAGGAGAAAGAACTGCGGCAATTCGGCGCATACCGAACTCGCCGCCTGGTGCTCGAGGCGTGGAACAGGTTAAAATGACAGGCATGGCCGAGATTCCCTCCCTGCCGCCGATTCCCAGGCGCCTGCGCCGCGAACCTCTCATCGAGGCCATCTGGCAGGCGGTTTTCGAGAAGCTCCCGGTTCCGGGGGACTTTCTCGCCGGGATTCTCTACGCCGAGCTGTGCCAGGGCCGCCAGGATTGGCAGTCCCAGCGTTTGCCCACCGCCGACATTCCCGCCGCCGTGGCCGAGCAGAATCCCCACCTGCGCTATGCGGCGAAGTATCGGATCGAGGTCCCCGGCGAGCCGGTCTTGTATCAAGTGGGCGACCGGATCGTGTCGGTGCACTGTCTGCGTCCCTATATAGGGTGGTCCGCCTTTCGGGAGAAAATTGGGAGAGTGCAGGAGGCGTTGGCCAAAACCGGCTCGATTCCCGGCCCCGCGCGGCATATCCTGCGCTACCCGGATTTCGTGCCGCTGAAGGAGATGCCGGACCTGAGCGGCTTACAGGTGCAGCTGGCGATTGGCCAGCAGGTGATTCGGGGTGAGCCTCTGGAGTTACGGGTGGAGCTGGCCTACCAGGGTCATGTGCACACGCTGCGGGTGGTGACGCAGGCGCGGGTCCGCCTGGGGGAGGGAACGGACAAGCAGGAAGGCACAGTGGTGGACCTGGAGACGCGGGCGGATTGCTCGCAGGACTGGTCACGGATTGCCGAGCAGTTGGACGGGATGCACCAGGCGTCCAAAGCGTTGTTTTTCCAGCAGCTTTTCCAGCCCGAAATGATCGCCCGCTGGGAGCCGGAGTATTGAGGGAGGGTAAGTCAACATGCGAGCCGTCATCGAGGTCGAGTCCCACTTGTGTCATCACGCTGAGGCCGTGAACGTGGAGGCCACGGAGGAGCCGAGGGCGACCCCACCTCGTCAGGTGCCGCAATCTGTTCTCTGGCAATGGAGCGGGCGCAAGCTGCGACCTCTTCAGCCCGTGGCGAAAACGATCGGTGAGAAAACCGTCAGCGAGATGATTATTGAGGACCGGCGGTGATTGTCTATTTTGATGCCAGCGCCCTGGTCAAGCGTTACGTCGAAGAGGAAGGCTCCGCCTTGGTGCGGGATTTGTTGACTTCGGAACCCATAGCAGCCACGTCAGTCATTTCCCTTTTGGAACTGCCGAACGTCCGTCTGCGCCGCCGGGAGCGGATTACCTGCAACGAGGAAGAACGCCTCCGCGAAGGGTACGAACTCCAGGTGACCTATCGCTTCGCACCGCCCGAATCCGGCCAGCGCCTGAGGGAAGCCGACGTGGTCGCCGGTGGTCAGCCCCTGCTGCGGTTGCTCTACGCTCCCGCCGCCACCATCGCTTACATCAACCACGGCTGGAAATACGAGTGCCGGCCCCAGGGATTCCTCATCGATCTGGATTCAGGAGAACTCTTGACAGACAGCGCAGTGGAAACCCCCCGGCCTGCCTCGGCCTCAGAAGCCACGCCTCCGGAATCGCTGCGGCTGTGGGTCTGGGAAACTCAGGATTTGCTCCTCGTGCGGTTCCTCAACCCAGAACTCCGCGAGAATGACGTGGTGCAGACCAGTCTCCAGTACGCCCTCCAGCGGGGGATCGAGCAGACCTTTCAACTGGAGGAAAGGGAGCTTGGCGTGGCACGCTTGGGGGAAGGCCCGTGGAAGTCTCTGCTGTTTTACGAAGCCGCCGAAGGAAGCTTAGGAGTTCTGCGGCGCCTCATGGACGAACCATCTGCCCTGTCCGAGGTCGCCCAGTCGGCCCTGGCCATCTGCCACTACAACCCCGACGGCACCGAGCAAGCCCGCGCCTGCCAACAGGCCTGCTACGAATGCCTGCTGAGCTACACGAACCAGTTGGAAGCGAACCTCCTGAACCGCCAAGCAATCCGCGACTTGCTCCAGCAACTCACCGCCTGCCAGGTGCAGCCGCGCCTCAGTTCTCACCGCTCCGAGGAACGCCGCAGTTACGAGGAGCACCTGGCCTACCTCCGCGCCCGGACCCAGTCCGCCTTGGAACGGAATTTCCTGGAATTCCTGGAGCAGCACGGGTATCGGCTCCCCGCTGACGCCCAGAAGTCCCTCGCGGAACCTCGCTGCATCGCCGATTTCTTCTACCAGCCTAACGTGCTCGTCTTTTGCGACGGCCCGCCTCACGACACCTCCCACCAGCGCCGCATCGACGAGCAGCAACGCCGCGAACTGGTCGCCTGCGGCTATCGGGTGGTGGTCATCCGCTGGGACCAGGATTTCCACCAGCAAGTCCGCGCCTATCCGGAGATTTTCGGCCTGAGCCGCACGGCTCGCCCTGGAAGCTGAGAGCCGCTCGAAGTCCCTGGACTTCTGCCTCATTCCGAAAGCGGTGGAGGCCAACCCGGCCACCCCCTCTCCCACCGATTCCGCCCGGCATTCCATCCCGAAGAACCGAATCGGAAAGAAAACCCTCGCTGCGCCCCCTCTGGGAAAGGCAGCAAGTCAGGTCCTCTTGAGCGGCGTCCTCCTGACCGGCGTCCTCCAGAGAGGAACCAGGTGCTGGAGCGCGACGGGAGGCCATCGGCCTCTCAGCTTCAGGGCCGCAGGACAACCTGAGGGATGGGACGTGGGACATTCACAGGCACGAGCGAGAGCTAACGGTGCCAATGAGGAGGCTCAGTCGCGTCATCCGATGGCGTTCTTGCGGCCCCGTCGGAAGCAGAGGAGGTCTGTTAACGTAAGCGGTTGCGAATATAGTCAGCAACCAATTCGGTCTGTGCTTCACCTTGGGCCGTTGTAAAGACTACGAGCGGCAGAACGTTGTCGCCGGATTCGTAGCGAACGGCGATCTTCCCTTCCGCGGCGCTCAACACCCGGACGCGCGGGCCGCTGAGCGCGGCGGTATCATAAACGATCCGTTTCACGCAATCGATGGCCGCAAGCCGATCCACGAACTTGTCCCAGCCGTGCGGCCGACGGTGCCCGAGGCTGGAAAGACCAACCTTCTCTTCCGGTGACAAATTGGCGGCCGGCGGCCAAACGGCCCGCGGTTCCAGGGCAAGTTCCTCTCGGGCCACCTGGAAGAGAAGATTTCCCGCCGCACTCAGGTAGGTGTGACCGTCGGGATCGTCTTCCACTAGGGGACGCAATTCAGGCCGACTCCTTAACCAGCTTTCTACTTCTGTGCTGGCCCGTGGCTCCTGCTCGATCCAGTCGAAGAAGTCCCGGTGCTGCAGAACAAAGCGGGCATCCCAAGCCAAGGGGAGGCGGGGCAGGCGGATAACCTCGCGGAACTGCTCGTGGATGTAGCAGACCTCGACCTTGAGCAAGGCGCCGAGCAGGTTGAGAAAGGCGATCTCGGCCTTGAAACCGCCAGTAGCACAGAGAACAGGTTCCAGCAATTGGTCGCGTGCTCGCCGAATTGCGGCGATGGTTTCATCCACGAGGCTGCGCAGACCCCGTTGGGCGAAGCTTCCTTGGTGGTAGTGGAGCGCGTTGAGTTTGCGCTCTTCAGCTTCGCGGCAACGTCCAGCGCGCAGATAGGCCAGAAGTCGCTGCGAGCAGAATTGACCTTCTGGGGTGTCAGAATGGAGTAGGCACACGCGGTCGTCGGTGGTCAGGCCGACGGCGCGGAGCGTGTTGGTTTCGGCGCTGGCCGTAACGGGGTCAGCCGTGGTCAGCCAGGCATCGACTACTGCTGGCTCCGGCAGAGGTTTCGTGCGTTGCCAAGGAGCCCAGGGACGGTCAGGGTTGGTCAGCAGCGAGGTGCCGACAGTGCAGATCAACAAGCGGGCCATAGTTAACCCTCCTCCCTATTAACCCTCCTACCTATCACGCGGTCGCCATCCTCCGGGACCGCCTTTGGGTTTGCCTTGCGATTTCTGCGCACGCTGCTCGTCGGCAGCGGTCGGCCAGCGAAAGGCGATTTCCCGCTCATTCGCCGACTGCACGATCAACGGTACGATATCGCCAGCCTTCTTGTCAGCAGGCACTTCCCCGGAATTGACAATCGGACCGGAGATATTGCTCGTCACATGACGGGCCTTCCAGCCGCCTTTCTTGGTTTTCTCCTCGAGCAAAACGGCTTCCACCCGCTCTCCCGGCTTAGGCAAAGCCGGTCCTGTGAAATGAGAAGGTGCCCGTTGAGATGGAGAGGCCGTTCCTTGACCAGGAGGAGCCGAAGGAGGTGATAAGTCGGCTCGTCTTTGCAAATCGCTGCCGAAGTCACGGAGGAATTCTTCCAGGAACGTCCGGCTGGTGTTGAGGTCGGGCAGGTGCGCTGCCGGGAAGGCAACCACGCGGACCACCCAGCCGCTGTCACGGCGTTCGATGTGGATGTGGACGGGCGAGGCATGGCGGCCTCCCATGGGACCGTGTAGCCTTCGAGGCGGTCGGTGTGTTGCAGGGTTTTGGTGCGGAAGTGGATGAGGTCGGGGTCCATGAATCTGACGAGGAAGGCCTAGGGCGAGCTTGCTCGGATTGTGCGCGCGTAGGTGGGCAGCCGATTCGTAAGCGAAGCCTACCTGGTCCAGCACGCTCCAGATATTCGGCCAGGAAAAAGCCACCTCCACAGGTCCAAGTACCTGCTGCCAAGACGGCGATTCAGCGCGAGCCGCTTGAAAGGTATTCGGCAATCCCAATCCTTGGCGCAACTGCTCGGCGCTGCGTTGGCAATTTTCGCGGGTGTAGTTTGTCAGGGAATCTGCAGCGAGGGAGCCGAAGCCTTTGCGGGCCTTGGAGCCGACGCCGCCGAAGTGGCATAGCAGCCAGAGGGCAGCCTTCGCTTGTTCCAGGGCTTGCTCTGCGGTGATTTGCCGGCCCTGTCGGGCTTTCGCGGGATCGCTAGCATCCTGGCGATTGGCAAAGTAGCGGGTCGGGCGAGCCACCAGCCGCAAGCGCCAGCGTGCTCCGGGTTCGAGGTAGTGGCGCTGCTTCCTCTGCCCTTTGCTTGTTTCATCCATGCCATAGGAGGCGTACCACAACCCCTGCGTGACCTTCCGAGGGTCCTCTCCAGGAATGCCGTGATGTGATCGCTTCTGCTCATCCTTGAAATTGGCTTTGCTTCGCTTGTCATACGGCTGAGGTGAAACGTCCCCCATCGGCTCAAGCAGAATTCGCACGGCTCCGCTGCTGTTGGTATCGCCCCAGATGGCGGCTTCGAGTGCCCGGAGTGTTTTCACGTCAAGAAAGCCGGCGTGCATCGTCCGCCACCACCAGCGCAGGAGTCCGCGCAGGGTGGCCGGCCGCAGGTCGCAATCCTCGGCTTGCTGATTGGCTCCAGCGAGGAAGGCGGGTGTGACCAGTTCCAGTGTGGTTTCAAAAGTCAAACGCCTTTGGCTTGGCGGCGGCGGAGCGTTCCCTTCGACAGGTCTGAAGGCGCCGTAGCCGGTGGCGGTCTTCGCACCGGCGCCGAGATGGCAGAGGGCGCCCAGGAGCCAGTCGCGGGCCAGTTCCACCAACCGATCGGGCACATCCCTGTGGCGCTTCGCCAGAGGAAAAGTGAACGTGACACCTGGCGGCACCGCCAGGAAGTACACCGGCACCGGGTTCTCCCAGTCGCCCGGTGGATGAGCGTTGTCATTCGGCTCGGCCTGGTAGTACTCCGGGTGGTGATTGTTGACAATGTCCACGATCAGTTTGGGCCAGGATTCCGGCCAGGCGTCGTGGAAGATGATGTTGCCGGAAGATGCCGAGATTTCGGGGGATTTGGGATCGTGGTCATCCTGGCGGCGCACTTCGGCGGGATGGTTGGGATCATGGATCTGTTGGCGGCGATCGGGGTGGGGCGCCCAGCCGAAGACGTCCTCGATGTCTCTCCAGGCTTGCTTCTGGTCCGATTGTGCCGGAAGCCAAATGGTCTCGGCATAGGCGCGGGCCATGCCCTTCAGTCCGCTGCCGGGGAGATAGGCGAAGCCGTAGAGCGGATGCAGGCAGATGCCGGCGTTTTCCAGGGCCGAGGCACGGGCCAGATGCAGCGCCAGCGGGCTGGTGGTGGTTGCTCGGAAAGCGGTGTAACCCGGCAACGTGTTCCCAAGCGACCGGCGCCGTGCGGCTAGATCGTTCAGCAAGCCGGAGTCGCCGGACGTGCGGCAGACGTGATCCAAAGCCTGTTTCTGAGCCATCTGGTTGCCCGGAATGCTGAACTTGTCGAGTTGCAAACCGGGATGTCGCTGGGCGTCGGGTACCCGACTGAGAAGTTGGACCGTACTTTGAGGAAGGATTAATCCGTTCATGATTCCTCTCCTTCCGTCAGTCCCTCGGCCTCGGCGAAGCGGTTGAGCCAGACGAGATACGCTAGCACCTCATCGGTCGCCCGGCGGAGAAAGTCGGAGTTGCCCTGGATGATCCGCTCCAGAAGGTCGTCCGGTTCACCCTTTCGAGGCGGGATGCGCGTCTTTATCCAGTCGCTCAGTTCGGCGAGCAGCCCCGGCGCGTAGTCTTTCGCCTTCAGGAATGCCAGGGCCTGTCCCAGGCCGGCGGCCAGAATGCGCGTCGGCAGCTTTTTGACCTGCCCGCCGAACTTCTTGGGGTCCTGCCTCTCATGCTGGTCTTGCTTCTGCTTGGCTCGCTGGACCGCATTCCAGGCATGGTTGGCTCGGCGCTGGTCGAGCGTTTGCGCGGAATCATTCGTTGTTTCTGCCATGGCGCACTCTCCTTATCCGTTGATGTCAAGCCGCACGGCACACAGCCCTTTGCCGATCGTCTCATCTCCGCCGATTTGCAGCACAGACGGCATGTTGTCACGCAGGTACTGGAGGATTTGCTGGGCGCTCCTGTTGTGCCCATCCCGGCGGCTGGAGCTGGCCAGCACGACGGAGTAAAAGAGTGTCTCGGCGGGCAGGAATTCCTCGTAAAAGAGTGCTCCGGATTTGACTGTCTTGCGTTCGTAATCCAAGCCGACGCGGGCGACGATCTCAGTGGCATGTCGGGCGAAGTGGGTGAAGTCATCGTTATGCAAAACGACGAGGTGGCTCTGCAATCGTTTTTGCGTCGCATCATCCGCTACCGCGTGTTGCGACAGCCAGGCAGCAAATGCATCAGCATCGCCCGTTCGCTTGAACTCGAATTCTTCCAGGACCAGCTTATCGCCGTCGATGAGCAATGGGCTGTTTTGCTGGCACAGCGCCCACTCTTTCTTGTCCTCGGACGGCCACTCAGCAGAGAGATTCAGCGCGTTGCCGTTTGGCAGCGCTAGCTTCAAGTCCCGTTTGAGTCGTTCCAGCACAGCCCGGCAGGTGACCCAGGCAAAGACCCCTTTGAGCGAGCGGACTGGGAAGGCCAGGATGCGGGCGTCCGTCAGGCTGAGAGCGCCGGCGTGTTTGTCCGCTTCGGCGGTTTCTGGACCGAAGGCTGCGAACAAGTCGGCATTGTTTCCTCCCCGCCTTCGACAGGCGTCCCGGAGGATGCCCTTGAGGGTCGAGCCGGGGATGATGGGCCATTGGGTGTGGCGTTCGCGCTGCACGGGCAGGTCCACGGTGCCCAGGGCCGTACCTGATCCCGGATGCAAGCCGGTCTGGGCGTGGATGAACAGCAAGGCACCCGCTTGAGGGTCTGTTTGTGTCGAAGAGTTGGTTGTCGCTTCACTCATGGGTTCCAAACTCCTGTTAGGCAGCAGCCCCAGCCGAGTTGGCGATCCTCATCGCTTTCGGCCAGGCTCTGCGGCCAAGGGTTGGGGCCAGATTCCAGGAAATACACACTGCCAGCGGGGACGGCGAAGCGGGTCGGTTTGGGTCCGCCACGGGCCAGGTCCCAGCCGGAGAAGGCGAGCGAACCGGGCACTGCCGCTGCTACCAGGCAGCCGTTCAAAGCCTGGGGTTTCCAGCCGGCCTGGAAGGGACAGGGCGTTGTCAGCAGCACGAGCGGTTTCTGCTTCTCGCCCTGGGGTCGTTGATTTGGCCAGGCAAAAGACTGAGGCAAGGAGTGCACCTTCACCTGTTTCCCCTCGCCGCCGAGTGGCAAATGGGTGATGTTGCGGAGCAGTTCTGGGTCGGCAATCTCGGCTGGCAGGACGACCTCCACGTAGAGAAACACATCCTGCTTCAAGGCGAGAAAACTCAGGCTGTAAATTTGCGACTCGGCGGCAGTCAAGCGGTCAGGGTGGATGCCGATCCCTGTGCGGTGGTCGAAGGCGAACAACTTGCTTGCGGGAACCACCGCCTCAGCGGCCACCTCCTCGCCCCGCAGGAACTGCTCCAGACCGGCTGGTGTGAGGTATCCCTCTGCTGGCTCCGTGACGGCCAGCTCCTTGAGCCACAGCGGACGTAGGCCTTGCTGATCCTGCGGGGGGAACCAGCCGGGAAGCTGCCCGTCAGGCAGGGGATGGAGCCGTCGCAGTCTGTCCACCGATCCTTTTTTGGGCTTGTGCAGGATCGCCGGCGCAGGGACGAGCACCTCGTATTTCTCATGTTTCTCTTGTTCCTCTTTTTCCTGATTGAGCCAGCGGGCCAGCCACGGTCCGCGCACGACAACCTGGCCGATCCAGTGGTGATCTGGTTGACAGGTTTGTTTTACCGCCTCGGCAAACGACCGACCTTCCCCGAGGGCGTGTCGGAGACGGGCGAAGTCGCACCTCGCCTCTTGTAACAGTGCCTGGCGGATGGCGCCGGCGACCGTCTGCGGTAAAGGCAAGCCGCTTACGATCTGCTCCGTACCGACACGGAACGGCCGGCCGTCGCGGAAAAAAAGCACGTCGAGCGGTTCCAGACCGAGAGCTACGGTGGTGGCCATGCTCATTCGTCCCTCCCGCGTGCCAAGAAGGAAGCGGACTGGCACAGAGTGAGAAAGTTCTCCAGCGCCTCCCCCGGTGAGGCAAAGCGGCGCCGGCTCGCTCCGTTCACCTCAACCGCTGAATCGCGCAACTGTTGGAACGTTTTGAGCAACTGATCCGGGGGAATGAGCCGAGGCGTGGGTTGCTCCGCGCGCTGGAGCTGCCGCCGCATCTCGGCCTGGATCGCTTCCGGGGGCAGAGCCGTCAGTGTCTGCCGTTCGGCATAGAGATGGTAAGCCCAGCGATCGGAAGCCCCCTGCAAGAAGGCATTTACCCAATCCTGGACCCTCTCCACAAAAGTCCAGGGGCAGACGGCGGTGGTGTGCTCCCCGGACCGACGACGGACGGTGATCGCCAGAGCATCCCGGCCCGCTTCCTTGGCCTGGTGTTCCGCTGCGCGGGCATCTTGCAACGCCAGCCGCAGGTTATCCGTGGCATGCACCAGGACGATCCCGCCGGAAAGCGTCGCCCGCCATCCCATCATCAGGTATTCCCGGCCATTGTGGGTGTACCAGTCTGAGGTGTAGATCTGCTGGAGTTTCCGAACGCAGGCCAGCACTGTGCTCACCGGCAGCAATGCCAGCGTGTCGTCACCGCCAGAGTAAATGACCGTGCCGTGATGTTTCGCGACGACATCGGGAACCACATGCAGGGCGAAGTTGGTCAGAGCCGTGCTGATGGCCGCATGCAACGCCGGACCGACCGGACGCTTGGCATCGAGACCAGCTTTCGTGTGCGCTCCCAGCCCTTCGTAATAGCGCACCAGATCGGGGTGCATCACCTCGCGGACCTTCGGTGAGTTTTCGCCGCGGAGCCAGCCGCCGAGATTGTCGCCGTCGAGTTTGAGGATGGCGTAATAGATCGGGGGCTTGCCGTGCTGTTCTTTAGCCTTCTGGATTAGTCGAAACAAAGGTTCGGGGCACGGGGCGGTTTCTTCCGAGTCATAGTTAGGGGTAGGCCAGTGCAGCCAGCAGCCGTTCCAATCACGATGTTGTTTACGGACCTGGTCGGGGTCGATTCCCGCTTGACGAAGCCACTCAGCCGCAGCGACGGTCCAGGTATCCGGGAAGCGCAGATCGTCGGGCGAAATCTGCAACTCTTTGGCCAGCAGGGCCGGTCCCGCAAAGCGCTTCATCAGGGCCACAGCACACAGACCCTCGCGCGGACGGATGCGCACACCGTGGATGTTTACCTTCTCAGCAGCCATGTCCCAGAATTGCCGAGACGCGGACAAATCATCCGGCCCCATCTGCTCGAAGCTGCCTAGCAGCGTGCATTTTTGCGGGAAGCGTTCACCGGGAGTGATGGCTGGGTTCGGCGGCACATGGCGAATCGTGCGATGCGCAGCAAGCGAACGCTGGACCAATTCCACCTGATATTGCCAACGGCCGGCATGGTCCTGAGGGTAACCCGGTTGCTGATTCGGCGGAATGGCGCGGGCCAGGTTACGGACCGCCTCAGCCTCCGGGAAAGCCTCTGCGAAGCTGCTTTGGCCCGCGAGCAAATCGGCCAGTCGGGTATCGACTTCCTCGGCCGAACCGCCCAGGGGCACCACTGCGGCAGCGAAGCTGAAGTAATTCTCGACCTGGTGTTGCCAGCGTCTATCCCAGTGTGCACACAAGCCGCTCAGCGGTTGGTCCAGGACACCGTGCACGGCGTCCGCCAGCTCTCGCACCGCCTCTTTGGCCGCCTGCTGACATTCGATTGCTAATGCTTTGGCCTTAGCCCCGTTGGCTCCCCACGGCACCAAGGCCAGGAAGCGATGGGGCAGCGACGGCGCCCGGCGCTGCTTGACCCCCGGTAATGGTACCTTGCTTTCCCCGAGCAACTTCGGTTGCCGCAGCCAGAGGTCCACCAGCGGGATGCCGCGCAGAGCGGGGTAGATGAACGCTGTCGGGCCGAACTGTTCCAGGATGGGCCGCATGGCCCGGAAGGCGAGCCAGGACAGGATCATACTCCCGGACCAGAGATCGCGGACCGTTCGCGCCGCCTCGATGAAGCGCTGGACTGGGCCCAACGCGAAGGCGAGCAAGGCCCGGCCGTGAGTGTCCTCCGTCGCTTGCAATCCGCTCGTAATGTCCAGGTGATGCCAGATCGTGTGATCCGGGGTGCGCGTGTCTGCGGGCAAGTGGGCGTACCACGGATGGTCCGCATCCGCCAGCCGTTCCAGAAAGAATCGCCACAAAACTAGGAATTGCCGTCGGCTGTCGTTCAGACCCTGAGTCAAGTTACGTACATGCTGGATGACCCAGGCTTGATCGATGGTACCGACTTTCAAGTCCCGACGTTGGGCCGATAGCGGATGAAAGATCGTCAACGCTCCGTTCTGCGGAGCCACCGTGAGGATGCGCCAATGCGGGGCGGGTAATCGCTCGACTTGGGACGCCAGGCTGTCCGCAAGATTCTGGAGTTGGGAGCTTTCTACCGGCTCATTTCGGGCCGCTTCGGCATACCGGCCTGCCCGCTCCACATGGCCGGGGATGTCCAGCGCCTTGTCCGGCGGGTCGTGCAAATAGGCCAGCAATACTGCATCCCAATCAGCACTCACGTGTCAGCCTCCAGTACGTTGCGTCACTGGGTCCCTTGTGTCACCGGGTCCAGTCGTTCCTTTTCCTCATGCCTAATTTACCTTGCCTCCCGTGGAATCGTGACAACAAATTTTGCCTCCGCGTCAGGGAAGCATCTTCGGTTCTGGAAGCGATTTCAAGCCAGTATTGGTACAATTGGAACATATGAATACTTGGATAATAATCCCTCACACAGATTGGGATATTCCTAATCAAGCCCAGGATACCATTTCGGGGGATAGAACCCAATGTCGGTAGCCGCCAAGAGTCGGAGAAGGTCTGACCAGAAATTCTGGCGGCGCTAAGCTGGGATTTTGGCTTGAATTAGCCAGTAGGCCTGCCATTGACCCGATTGCTTGAGAGCCTCCAGGGCCATCACGGCCTCGGCGTTCCGGGCATCCCAACGCCGACCACGCCCCTTGAGCCGAGCCGTCAGCGTCTTGCAGCACGACTCCGTCGGACCGCTGCCCAACTGCCAACCCTTCGCCACAAACTCCGGATAACGGATCATCTCCCGCCGCTCCCCCACATAGCCCAGCAACGCATCCGCCGCCTGCCGCTTCGCTCCCCGCAACCTGCCACGCCAGTCGAGCAGCTTCGCCCAGGCCGCCTCGTAACCTTCGTGCTTGAAGGTGTGCAGCAACTCGCTCGCCCAACGCTGGCCGTCCTCATCCTCCTCGCCAAAAACCACACGGCGAGCCGCGTGCACATGCTCGGCCAAGTGGTAGAAATCCAACCCCAACGCGTCCAGCGGCAGGTTCTGCCGAGCCACCTGCTTGCGAATCCACGGCGCCCCATCGACAATGCCGATCTTTTCGTCCGCCAGGTCAAGGCGCAGCCGAACCGCCTGACGCCGCATCAGCCGTCCCGCCGCTTCGTGGTCGCCCTGGGTACCTTCCACCAGCCGATGCCGCCGCGTGTCGTCATAGTAGACGACCAGCTTGAACTCCTTGAAGGCCTGGTCGGCACCCGGTCGCAACGGCGGCAGCGGCTTGGCCTTTTTGCCCCGCAGCTTACGCTTATGCTTGATCGTCGCCCGCCGTTTGCGCTTCTCCGCGTCCGTCACCAGCGGCACCATCACCCCGTCGCAGCCAAAGTAAACCCGCGTCTTGGCCCGAGCCGACGCGGAAGACTTCGAGGGGGAAGCAGACGATGACGCTTTCGAGGCATTCGCTGGCGTGGCGGTGACAGTCGAAGCGTTCGCTGGCATGGCGGTGACAGTCGAAGCGTTCGCGGTCGAAGCGTTCGCTGGCGTGGCGGTGACAGTCGAAGCGTTCGCTGGCGTGGCGGTGACAGTCGAAGCGCTTGCGGTCGAAGTCGCCGCTGGCGTGGCGGTGACAGTCGAAGCGCTTGCGGTCGAAGCGTTCGCTGGCGTGGCGGTGACAGTCGAAGCGCTTGCGGTCGGAGCGTTCACGGTCGAAGTCGCCGCTGGCTCGGTCACGACGCAATCGGCGGCCGACCAGCCCGGTGTCAATGCCCCCGACTTCTGGGCGGCCAACACCTGCCGACCTTCCTGCTCCACCACCTGCCGCAACGTCTCCCGGCTCAACCTCAGCTGGGCCGCCCGCCTCAGATTCTCCGCTGCCGCCGCAAAGCTGGAACTGCCAGCATTGAGCCGACACACCAACTCCCGCACCCCCTGACTGATCGTCGCCTCCGCCACGTCCAGCCAGCGATCGATCGGCGTCTGGGCACCCGTAGACGACTGCCAACGGATCCGCTTCAACCGCACCCGCCCGTTGACCGTCAGCACCGTGAACGACTGCCGCCCTTTCTGACGCAGCCGTTTACCGCTCGCGTCCGTCGGAGGGGGGAAAAGCGGCTTCCGCCGCATCCAGTCGCTTCTGCAGGGCCTTGGCGTAAACCTTTTCGCGGAACTTGGCGAAGGCGTCGCGGGCGGGTTCCTCGCTGTCGGCGATGATCCGCCCCGGCCGAGCGTGGTCGACGGCATCGGCCACTTTGGTCAGCAGCTCCTCGAAATCGGCCCGCAACTCTTGCATCAGCTCGGCACGATTCAGTTTCGGCGTTGTGTCCATAGCGAACTCCTTGAAACAACAGGAATGGGCTTATCTATTTTGCCACAGCTCCCCAGCCAGCGCCAGATTTATTTGTCAGACCCGTCGGAGAGGAGCATGACCCACTCCTGAATGGCCGTAGCTGGGCGTAGACGTGGGGATAGGGGGGGACAGGACGCAGACCTGGGAGCTAGAAGAGAAGTTTGCCAGTTCCACCCGTTTGTGTACTCATGTCCACGGGAGTGTATCGGATACCGAGGCGCCTTCCTGCTGGCTCTTTTAGAAGTCATCTCATAACTAGTTTCGCAGCAAGAGGAGGATGCAGGCAAGCTGCACGAAGCCGAGGTAGTTGACCCGATGGCGCTCGTAACGAACCACCAGCCGTCGAAAGTTGCTCAACCAGGCGAACAAGCGCTCGATCTTCCAACGCCGCTTGTAACGGCGCAGCTTACGGCCATCCTGGGTGCGTCGCTGGCGTCGGTTGCCCCGGTGGGGCGCAATCATCTCGATCCCACGTTCAGCCAAGCGGGTGTCCAGCGGGTCGCTGTCATAAGCCCGATCGCCGATCCGTTTCCTGGGCTATTCGGGGGCGAAGCAGGCCGCCAGCGTGTGCTCAACGAGCGTCACTTCGTGCGGGCGAGCACTCGTGACGCCTACGGCGATCGGAAAACCAGTGCCGTCTGCCACTGCCATGAGCTTCGTCTCTTTGCCCCGCTGGGTCTTTCCCACTCCATCGCCCCCTTTTTCGCGACCCCGAAGGTGCCATCGATGAAGCCCTCCTGGAGATCGAGGCCTCCCCGCCCCTTCCGGTCTTCCGTCAGGGCGTGCAGGATCGCCTCCATGACCCCTATCCTCATCCAACGCCGGAAGCGGCGATGGCAGCTCTGGTGTGGGGGATATCGCTTCGGCAAGTCTTTCCACGGCGCAGCGGTGCGCAGCATCCCCAAGATGCCGTTCAGCACCTCCCGCGGATTCCTCCCGGTACGGCCCCGCCTGCCCGTCGGGAGACGCTCCTCTTGGGGCAAGAGTGGCTCTAACACCGCCCACTGTTCGTCTGTCAGATCTATCGCTCACCTTCATCATCGTAGTGATCATAGTGTACACCAGTCTCATGTATTTATGAGATAACTTCTAGCTAACTTTTGAAAAAAGAAGTGGGGGAGTGCTTTATTACTTAGTTTGGGATGGGCTGTCGAGGCGGTGAACCGTTTTTGAGGAGGCGTGATTCTCAAGGTATAGAAGCGGTAAAGGGTTTTGCCGTTTATAATGAAAAACATCTTGGTCTTGAAATGATATCCGAACTTGGACCGGCCTAAGCGGAGGTAGGTTATGCTTTGTGAGGAAGAGCGAAGGCAGCTTGTCATGAAAGCTCGAGCAGCAGCAGCGCGAGCATTCATGACGTCGCCGGGGGGGACGGCTTACGGGGCAGCGGTACTGACAGTCTCGGGCAACGTTTACCAAGCGGGGCAATATTCCTCGTTCAATCACATGACGAATGTTCACGCCGAGCAGGCCGCTTTAGTCTTGGCCGTCATGGCTGATGATCCCGATGTGTTAGCCTTGGCTGTGGCCTCCACCGGTATAGAATCAGTCACTCGCCCCTGTGGAGTCTGTCGGCAAGTGTTTGCTGAGCACGTTGCTCGGGTGGGACGAGATTTCGAGGTACTCATGGCTTGTCGAAATAGCGATAGTTACGAGGTGGCTCAAGTGAGTGAATTGCTTCCCTTCAGTTGGGTGTCGAACCAAGCTGGGGCGATTGAACAAGCGCCTGACATACGTGGGATACTCTCTCAATCCGGGTCCGTCCCGGCTGGACAACCCCTTCAAGCAGGTGACCATGTTGTGCTCCGCGATGGCAGCATCGCACTTGTTTGGGATGGGGCATTTGAGCCGGACCGCGCCTTGGTCAAGGTCAAGTACATTCCAACGGATGGTAAACTTCGCAAAGTGCCCCATTCGCTTGCTGAGCCTCTTCAATACCAAAAGGAGATGCACGACTTTGGCCAGATCAGGCGAGCACGCTGCGGAGTAGGAGGCGCCTTCGTTGGCGAGGCGGACATAACAGCCGTATTCAAGATGTTACCACTTGGAGGTGCGCTCGGTGAACCACCTGGGCCGTTAGTGAACCTCCTTCGGGATGCAGGTGTGGATGTGTCTGCTGTCCGGGTAACGGGTTCACGGGCGATAGGACTGCAACGTGCTAACTCCGATTGGGATTTGGTGGTGCCCCTCGAGGTTGAGCCCCTGTCCATCGTTCGAGATGCTCTGGCAACAGCCGTTGAGCGCGGAGTGTTGACAGTTCCACCGCGCTCAGGTACCTGGAAGTTACTGGACCGGGTCTTTCCCGGCGGGCGAGAGGCACTGCTGCGTAGTCGCCGCTTTGTGGATACATTGCTGAGTGGTGAGGTGTCGATAGCATTGATCTTCGTGCCTCCCCAGTCACCCGATGTGTGCGTGGGTCTGGACTGGCAGGGAGTTGGTCGAACGTTGCTCTATGGCCAAGTCGTTGACGCTGCCAAGGCGGTTTACAAACGGGCCGAATACCATTTGCAAGACGAGGAAGGCCTGGTTCGAGTGACCTGCTACCATAAACTGGCCAACTTGTTACGAAGCGGGGATGTGATCTCAGCTAGTGGCTGGCTCTTTCGGCGAGGCATGGAGCGGCGATTGATCCAAATCTTACCGTATCCCGATCGAATCATATGGTGGAGGGTCGCGTGAAATCCCACAAACGTCCGAGGGTGGAGAACCAACATGTGCGATTGGTATCGCTTGAGTCGCACACACACCGAAGTCTGCCTTCGTTTCGTTCTTTCTGAGAATCGCTTTTGGCCTCCTGAGGTTATGCGGGACCATCCACTTCCTTGGTCGGAAGTGAAGGGGCTTCGTGTTACTCTAACCGGTCCCGGGGCCGTTTGGATGTACGCACATGCTGCGGCCACTTTCCGTGCAGCCGGCGCCCAAGATATCTGTGTACAAACCCCGGCAAAATCAGGTTCTTCTGAGAACTTGAGTGGAAGTGAAAGCTTGCTCATCCTGGCTGGAGAGGACCAGAATCGAGGTGCTCTGCTTCGCATTTGGCTGAAGCCGGCGCCGCCATTGTCTCCGTCCGCGATCGATCGGCTGCTGACACCCCGGCTGGAAGAACTGTCTCGACTGCGTCCCGCCGAGTTGGTACTGAGCGGGCGGGCCACGGTGGGTGTTTATACCCAGACAGCAAAAAGCGCTATTGACAGCGGCATACGCCGGATTGCCTGTTGGTCGGCTCGCGATGGTCTGATTATCGTTTATGATTCTGATCGAGAACAATTGGGCCGCCAAATCGCACGTCCCGATTGGTTGGCACGAGCGATGCCGCGACCGGTCTGGCCGGTGATTATTGGCGTCACGGGTGATCCAAATCTTGGTAAATCGATCTTTTGCAATGTCCTGGATTCGTACATGCAACAAATTGGTTGCGACGGGTGGAGGCTCGACTGTGATGGGCAGTCACCCACTCCCCCGTGGTATTTCAGTCTCGTTGGAGATGAGGCAGCAAAAATACTTCGAGAAGAGTACAAGCGAAGTTGGACTGCGGAAATGGAAGCAATCATTGTTGACCAGTTACGGAGGAGTCGCGAGTTGTTTTCCGTATTGATCGCTGATTTGCCAGGTGGAAACCACAAAGTCACTCCTCCCCAACGAATCCCTCCCGGTCGCGAGCATATGTTTGCCGAGTTGGATGCGATCATCCTTTTGGACCGCCCGGAGGTGTCATCAGAAACCGCTTGGCGGCAAGCTCTTCAACCGTACGGTCTTGACAGGCGGATCGCTGCGGTTTTGACCTCTAAGGATCCTCAAGGTGCTCCTTCACTTTCCGTCAAGAAGGATGGGATGCTGTGGCGCGGTGAAGTGACAGGGCTGAACCGCTCGGCATCGCCGACAGAACTGGAACGCGCTTTCCGAGTTGGATTAGATGAGCTGTGGCAGCCTTTGTTGGACTTCGCACGCCGGAGGTCTGCAGATGCCTGACCATACGCAAAGCCTCTTGATCGCTGGGGTTGGTCCCCACGCTCGGCATTTTTACCTGCCAGCTATCGCTACGCTAGGGTCACGCTATGGCGTCCGTCTCGCAGCCGCCATCGAATTGGAGGCAGGACGTGCTGCCGCTGCTAGTGCCCTATCGGCCAGTGGCCTAAATGCGGAAATACTCACCGTACAGCGCTTCGAAGCAGAAATGCCGGAGGAAACCCGGCAGGCCCTGGACGCTGTTGCCAACCGCTTACGTCCTAGAGCACTGATAATTGCAACGGATCCGTTGTGTCACCGGCCTTATGTACTTTGGGCTTTACAACGCGGTATGGACGTACTGTTGGACAAACCGATTACCACTCGTCGGAATGCTGTAAGCGATGTGAATGCAGCCCGGGACATCGAGAGGGATTTCGAAGAAATCTCGGCAGCTTGGCACACAGCTCGACGACAGCGCCCTATCGTCGTTTCCGTTTGTGCCCACCGTCGTTACCATCCCGGATTTGAGGAGGCAATTCGGATCGTTCAAGAAGTTTGCCAACAAACGGGTTGCCCAGTAACCAATATTTACGCATACCATGCGGACGGCCAGTGGCGATTGCCGGAAGAGATTCGCACTCAGGATCATCACAGTTATCACTCGGGCCATGGGAAGGCCTCCCATAGCGGCCACCATTTTTTCGATTGTGTGTATCGGTATTACCACGCTGGCACAGCTAGTGGCAAATCTGCGGACTCAATGACCGTCTACGCTTCCTTCGTGCAGCCGCGAGGCCTTCTACGACAATTGACTCGCCAAGATTACAAACGATTGTTTGGACCAGACTACGCCAACGCTTGTCCTTATAGCGACGCGGAGTTGGATAAACTGTTTCAAGATTTTGGAGAGGTGGATGTCAATGCAGTGATCACTTTTTCCAAGGAGGGTGTGGCGATTGGTCAGGCTTCCCTGAGTCTCTTACACAATAGTTTTTCGCGCCGGGGTTGGCTTCATCCTGCCGCTGACCTTTACAAAGGTAATGGGCGTGTCAAGCACGAACACCATCGTATTCACATCGGCCCCTTTTTGACTATAGCCATCCATTCTTACCAGGCGAAGTCGGACCACAGCTTCAGTGATGAGTCTGATTTGCAGCTTGGAGGTAACAATCACTTTGAAATCCACATCTTTCGCAACACCCGGATGATAGGAGGAAAGGAAGTTGAAGTAATCCACTTGGACCATTTGGCTGGATTCGACCGTTCACGCCTATACATCGAGCAGGTCAAGGAGGGGGTTGTCGGTGAATTCTTTCGTTACATTGCTGGACAATTGCCCGAAGCTGACTTGCGCTCCCCATTAACCGATCATGCTATTCCCGTGCGGATGATCTCGGCTGTCTACGAATCCCATGTCAAGGCACAACAAGGCGATAACCCAGTAATTGTCAAGCCACTGAAAAGGTGAAATATGGACGAGGTCTCCGGAATCCAAGCGGTGGCGTGGGGATTATTGGACGGCGGCGTTGAGCTAGTGACCGCCTATCCTGGCTTCCATGCCCATGATCTGGTCAGACTCATGGGTGTTAAGACCTTCTCGGTAAACGAAAAGAATGCTTTAGCGGTCGCATGGGGGGCCAGCCTCGCAGGTATCCGTTCAGCGGCAATATTCAAGAACGTTGGCCTGAACGATGCAGCGGACCCCTACGTCAACATCTGCGTATTGGGAGTTCGGGCTGGCATGGTCCTGGTTGTGCTGGATGACATTGATGTCGAGCAATCTCAGATTCAGCAAGATTCCCGGTTCTATGCCGAATTCCCCTGCTCGGTGTGGTTGGAGCCGCGCTCCGTACAGGACGCCTATGAACTAGCATGGTCCGCACCAGAATTGTCCGAACGCCTGAGAACACTCGTAGTGCTACGCATAACCAATCTGTTGACACGGGCGGTTGGCTCCGTAACACGGCGATCCCCCACCAGAAACCGGTTGAAGTGGTGTCGAGCACCCGAAGAGTGGGTGGCTCATCCTGTTTACGGGGAAGTTCAGCGAAGGCGTCTGGAAGAGCGACGGAAAGCTGTAGAGTGCTGGGTAGATGGGGCCTATCCTCAACCAAGCGTCTTTCGCAACGCGCGCATCCGAGTGACAGCCGGCATGGCAGCTTCTCTCACTGAAGAGCCTCCTGATCTATGTATTTACACGCTGCCACCACCACGTCTGTGGTTAGAAGCACTATCCGACTCTGCTGCCGATGTGATTGTCGAAGAGCATGGTGGTCCTTACTTGACCAACAAGATAGCAGCTTTCCTCGGGGCCCGTCGTGTTACGGCGAGTTTGATACGCCCCAACGTATCGCGACAATACCGTATTACGGATCGCTACGAGCCACTGTATGCTTTGCTGCGGTCTGTACCTCATCACGTCATCGTTGGGGATTTGGGCGGGCATACGTTGGACCCGCACCACACGGTGGACGCTTGCTTGTGTTATGGTTGTTCAGTGGGTGTGGCAACCGGAATAGCTTTGGCGGACCCGTCGTTACATGTCATTTGTGTGACTGGCGACGCTGCCTTCCTCCATTCTGGTAAGGCTGCCCTTGAAGAAGCCTTCACCCGCCGAGTTGCCATGACAGTAATAGTACTGGTTAATGGCGGAGCTGTAAGCACCGGGGGTCAAAGTGTGCCAGGCAACTGCCGGTTAGATGCAACGGAGTTGGAAAGTCACGACATCGACTTTCCCTCTTGTGGTCACACATCAACCCTGTCGGCTTGGTTGCAGCACCCTAGATCCCTCCAATTGATTCGCATAAAGACCCCATTTTGAAGGAGTGTCTACATGTACATCCACTTTGAGGGACTGGACCTGGCTGGCAAAAGTACCGTTTGTCAGCATATTTGCCAACACGCGCAGGGTAAATGGCAAGTGCGTCGCAACGCACTAACCATCAATAACTCCATCTACGAATTGGCCGATCGGATGCGAAGAGAGAAAATGGGTAATGAAGAAACGATCGGTTGGCTCTATTATGCGGCGTTACTCTTTGACCTAGAGCAATTTGAACAACCAGTAGGCAATATCATCCAGGATTCCACTATTTTGCTGCGATCCCTGGCTTTCCACAAAGTACGTGGCACGTCGGGGTTGGTTGAACGCTTGGAAGCGCTCCTTGATCAACATCCCCGGTTTGACCGATCGTTCGTTCTCGTTGCTAACCACCAAACGCGTATAGAGCGTTTGGCGAAGAGGCACGCCTGGGAGCTTGGTCCAGAGGACTTTCTGGTACGGGATGATCCAAAACGGTTCTACGCAATGGAGCACCACCTAGTGGATTACGCAACCCGGCACTTCGACGCAATAGTGTTGGACACCAGTGGCGAATTAGATTTCTCTTGGTTGGAAAAAGTGGTTCAGCACTTGCCGAATCTGGGATAGAATCAAACTTTACCCCAATGGAGCTAACGGTCTCGATCACAAGCCAGAATAATAGCCAAAACATAAGTAGATTCATCAGGTATTTGTTATCATATGAATCTGTGTTTCAGCGATTAAACCATTTGAAGATAGTGTGATCAGTAATACAATAGAATCGGACTGATTGCTGGTATTTGGTTGTTGCGTAATGTCTTGTGGTGAGTGTGAGGACGACTGCGTTGCCTCACTTTCGAGCAAAATATGAGGTAGTAGGCTCGCCAGATCGACACCCTGCGCGAGTATTGTCCAACCGTAACTGAGTAGAGATCGACCCTTGTTTACACTTCTCAACTTTCTCTCAAGGTGTGTGTACGGCTCCTGGAGGAATACCAGACCATTCCCAGAGTAGAGGTGTGATATCTATACAACCGTCTAGAGCATTCGTCTCATTGCCCGACTTCATGCAGATCGACAAGTAGGGGCAATGGCACAATGACAACCGAGCTGAGGCGAAGATTTGCATCTAAAGACATGAGTTGCATTACGAGCCTGATGTCCTGCCACGATGGACCTGATCGGTCGCGGTATCACCAGCCCAATCGAGTAGGACGACATCTTCTATAACGCCCATTTTTTGACTCAAGCTCCACTTCATTTCGGCGAGTCCGTGGTTTAACATGAGGTAAAATGGCGAATGCACGCGTAGAGTCGAAATATAAAAGTTCAGTATATACTTATATATAAATGTACTTTTATACATAAAGTAGTTATTAAAATGTTTCCTATTCTTTTTGTAATAGTTGGGATTACGATTTTTATAGTTGGGATTACGATTTTTATCATTTTTGGAATTATAATTCACAAACGTAACAAGCAGTTAATGCGAATCAGTGTCGACGAGGCACAAAGCGAAGTGGCAGGAGTACAACACTATGAGGAAAGCCAGGAAACTGATCTGGGTACAAAAGAACATTGCCAGCAATCGAATACAAGGCCCTGTTATCAAGATGGTGACAATCTACAAAAAATCATGGAAGAATCTCATGATGTGGAAAAAGAATTCGTCATAGCAAAAAATTTGCAAGAAAATATAATAGAAGAATCGCAATCAATTTCATTAGAGGAGATCCAACTAAAGACAGTTCTAGAATCACCAACAGGAGTCACACAGGATCCCCAAGTGGCAATCGTGGCGGAAACTCAACCAACGGCGGTAGGAGAACTCTGCCCCCCCGTAGTCCAAGAGACTCAACCGACCATAGGAAGGGAAATGCAACTGCAGGTGGCGGGGCAGGAATCACCGCCATCGATAACGCAGAGAGCACAACCGACTTCAAAAAGTGAGCGGTTGGAACCTGCCGAAAGGGGAGGTAGGTCACGCGTCTCGATCCGAGATCCGAAGAAACGGCTAACAGCAAACCCTAAGCCCCGCACTCCGAAGCCCGAAATCGTTTGCTGGAAGAGAGAACGACAGTGGATACCAGCGGTAGAGGTGCCAGAGGAACTTCTTGAAAGTTCCGATTTAGCGGTGTTTCAAAATGGACAATCCCTGACCAAAGACGAATCAAGGGATGCCTGCTGGCACCTTACTCAGGTTACCGGTGAAGTAACAGTGCGGTGGAGCGAAGGTGAGAATGCTCGAGAGACCAAGGTCTCACTTGGCCAAGGGAATTACCTTCTGTTCAAACTGAGCAGTGACCAAAATTGGGGACGTCGTGTCCAATCCCCTTCCTCTGGGTCCTATCTTGTGACGGTTCCGGACGATTGGGAGCGCGACGAAGCATTGTCAGGGCCTCCACCAGTTACTCCAGAGTTTGTGTCCCTTAAGGACTATCGAGCGCATTTCTTCGAACTTGAGAGAGGTAGCGAGAAGAAGATCGCCTTTCGCACGTCTGAAGGCAAATCAGTCATCATTGAGTCGAAGGAATCACGATTCAAGCTCATTGGGAATCGCCTGCCCGCTGCAAGTGAGAATATCGGGCCTCTCTTTGGCGGAAATCCTCCCCAAATTTGCGCTATGGATGTCCAAGCGTGGAAAGATGTTGGGACAATTGTTGTAGGGGAAGAGGGCAGTGGAAAGGGAAGATGGCGCATGGCTTTCACCCCCGAGCAGGGATTGATTGAGCAAACTTTGCCTCCTGAAGTGGGTGAGAGAAAAGAAGGATGGTACTTTCTTAGATTTTACGACACGAACGGTGACCTTGTAGAGAGTCTGGATTTTAGATTCATCAGCGCTCTAAAAGAAATCAGGACCGATCGATTTTCTCCACTCCCCCTTGAAAATGGATATAATCCGGTATGTGTCACATTCCTCCATGACCCTGGTTGTGTTATCCATCTGGCTGACGGCAGTCTTAACGTCCAAATTGAACGCCAGGATGACAAAACGATTCTGACTATTCCCCCTGATCCTACATGTGACAAAACACACTGGCATGTGGGGTCCCAAGGTGGGCCACAGGTAGAGGTGACCATCCTGGTAGAAAGGCTCTGGTGGGCGATAGGGGAGGAGAATCAAGAGCCAACGGAATGGAGAGACAGGCCTTTGACATTGAAGCGCGGGGATTTCGCGGCCACTTCCAAGAAAGCACTCTGGATACGCTTCCCAAGATATCGTTGGGTAGATAGGATCCGTGTGGGATTCGAGCAAACGAAAGCTAGGACTTATAATGTAATGGTAACGGCCAAAACAATCACTGTCCCACTTCGCGAATTCAGCGATTCCATAGTCATAAGAGATGGAACGGAAACATGCTCCTTAAAGGTGTGGATTAAACGTGATGACGATCTCACAGAGGGAGTCATTGCTGTTATCCCGGCGGTTCAGTTGACAGTCACGCCTGCTCCCGAACAGATGCAGTCAGCACCCACACCATCTTGGGTCGGTCTCGGAAGAAAGAAAACCGCCGTCGCGAAAGCCGTCCTACGGGAGGGATCCGGTCCCATCAAGGTCAACGGGCAAAACATATTAGACTACTTTGGGAAGGCTCCGGACAAAGCGAAACAGTTTTTAATGAAGCTGTTAGAGATGACCGATGTCCGTCAGGTACTGGCACGGATGGAAGCATCTGTCAATGTAACGGGTAGCAATCCAACTACAACCAGGCAGGCCAAGGCAGTAGCCCATGCTCTAGCGCGCGCCTTGATGAGCTATAATCCGCATCTGAAATCCCTGTTGAAACGATATGGTTTCGGAGGAGTCAGAGTGAAGAGTAGCTTTGTCTTCCCTCAGGAGAGGTAGACGATGAACCCAATCCAGTTCTCGCAGCAGATAGAAGACAGATACTGTCATTACCTAAAGACGACTTTTTATTTCAAAGATCCCGCTTTCCGTGCATCCTTCGAAAAGGCGCTGAGATCAGGGCATTTGAGCAAGGGACCGTACCTTGAAGCCACTCCGGTCTTCAGACGTGGTCAGACGCCGCGAGCCTTATTCCCAAGCCTCCTCGGATTTCAGCCCGATGATGGATTCCTGAAGGCAGTGCATGGCGACAGGCCACTCTACCAGCACCAAGAACAAGCGATCCAAAGCGTTCTCAACGGGCGCAATGTAGTTGTTGCCACTGGCACGGGAAGCGGTAAGACTGAATCCTTTCTTTATCCGATCTTGCTCCATCTCTACCAGGAATTCCGAAAGGGCAAGTTACGCGAGGGTGTGCGTGCGCTCATTCTCTATCCGATGAATGCTCTGGCTAATGACCAGCGCGAACGTCTCGGGGAGATCTGTAAACGGCTTAAGGAGGTCAATTCGCCTTTCCGGTTTACCTTCGGGCAGTACATCGGAGAAACACCAGAAGATGAGAGTGACTCGCAACGCCAAGCGCGGGATCACATCGCAGAGCGGGACCAAAAGGGTCACTCCATAGTTGAAGACGGGCATGTGGTCCACGGGGAACTTGTCCTTCGGTCCGAGATGCGGAAGAGACTACCCCATATTCTCCTTACCAACTACTCAATGCTTGAATATCTGTTACTCCGACCTGACGACAGCCCACTCTTTGACAACGGACGAGCTCGGTGGTGGACCTTTCTGGTGCTGGATGAAGCGCATCAATACCGCGGTTCCCGTGGCATTGAGATGGCGATGCTTCTGCGACGCCTTAAACAGAGGCTGAGAGAAGGTGGCCGCTCGGAACCGTTCCGATGCATTGCCACAAGTGCAACACTAGGTGGTGGAGAAAGAGATAGAGCCGCAGTAGCCAAGTTCGCTTCAGACCTGTTCGGTGAAGAATTCCGTGAGGAGAACGTGATTCTCGGGGAGAGTGAACCGATCCCCGAACCAAGCCCAGAAAGCCTCTCCCCTGGTGATTATCAGTTTCTTGCACAGGTGCTTCGCGAGGAAAATACAGAAGTCAGGAGCCGTCTTACCGAACTGGCGACTAAACTCGGTGTGTCACTCCCGAGCAACGAAGACCCGCCGAAAATTGTTGGGAGGCTCCTTCAGCGTGACAGCCGCGCAACGGCTCTCCGCCGCTTCATCACAGGCAACCCTGCCGAAGTTCAGGTGATTGCCGATCAAATCTTTGGGGACTTACCGCAGGAGAAGCGGGCGTCTGCTCTGTCCGAGTTAGTTGAACTTCTCTTACAGGCCAAGGACCCTTTGTCCGATGCGCCTCTTTTTTCTGCACGCTACCATCTATTCCTCAGATCACTCGAAGGCGCTTTTGTCTCCTACTGGCCTCAGAAAAAGGTCTTCCTTGATCGTAAGGCTGGGGATGAAAAGCACCCAGCCTTTGAAGTTGCGCTCTGTCGGGAGTGCGGTCAGCATTATTTTGTAGGCCAGAAAGATTTCAAGGGTGGCAGATTAGTGGAGGCGATTCGCGACCCAAGTGATGTAAATTTTGGGGCTACCTTCTTTCGGCCTATTGAGAATGGAGAAAATGAAGGTGAGGAAAACGAAGGTGGTAAGGCCAGCGACGAGCAGGTATTTCATCTTTGTGTGCGATGTGGTGAGGCGTGGCGAGAAAAACCGCGGTGTGGGCATGATAACTTAATCCGGGTAGTCAAGGAAGAATCCCCAACGGATGAAGATAGGGCAGACCAACTGGCGAAATGTGGTGCGTGCGGCTATAGCGCTGCTGGTCGCGATCCCGTGCGGGAAGTAGTGCATGGCACAGACGGTCCCCACGCCGTGATAGCCACGACCCTTTACCAAAATCTGCCGGAAAACCGGAAGAAAGTACTCGCCTTTGCCGACGGACGACAAGAAGCTGCATTCTTTGCCTGGTATCTGGAAGACTCGTATAGAGATATTCTGAGCCGAAATCTGATCCTGAAGGCAGTCCAACGGCTGAATCCTCACACCCAAGAGGGCTTGTCTTTGCGGGACTCGGCGGTGGGACTGCGTGATCTATTCCGGGAGAGGCAAGCATTCCCACCTGCTACAAGTGACCTAGAATTGCGTCGCGAGGCTTGGCTTAGACTCTACCGTGAGTTCCTCACCGATGAGCCAAGAATCTCCCTGGAAGGTGTTGGTCTGGTTCGGTGGTCGCTCAAATGGCCAGATTGGTTCAGGATTCCAGATGTTCTGACGAATCCTCCTTGGTCATTAAGCGAACGAGAAGCGCGCGACCTTGTGTTTGTATTGTTGGACACAATGAGAGCAGATAGGGCTGTCGAGGTGCGGACCGAAAGCGCTATCCCGCTCAGCTGGAAGGATCTCGATCTCCAGGCATCACAGATGCGATTTCGTATCGGAGATCCCAAAGGGAAGAAGGGCGTGCGCAGTTGGGATGGTAAGAGAGGGAAACGCGCCCGGTTCTTGGCTAAACTTCTCATGAGGCTGCAAAACGGTGTTTCGGAACAAGAAACCATCGAGAAAGCTGTGGAGGCTTTGAGGTCAATATGGGAAACGTTACAGCAGTGTGACGCTACTGTCTCTTCGAATGACCGCTTATTGCTCGCGGTGGATGATGCTCGAAGGCTGAATCCTGATTGGTGGAGACTCCATCTCATCACCGATAACGACACAATTTTTCAATGTGACACGTGCGGCCGTCTCCAGGCGGTCTCGGTCCGCGGGGTCTGTCCAAGGCATCATTGCCCTGGAACGCTCAAAGAGGTTCGGGTGACCGATTTGGAACCCAACCACTATCGGCTCCTCTATACGGAGGACTTGCCAGGTTCCTTACGTGTAGAAGAGCACACGGCGCAGCTTGATAAGGAAAAAGCCCGAGAATTTCAGCGGGAATTCAAGGAGGGAAAAATCCATGTCTTGAGTTGCTCCACGACCTTTGAATTGGGAGTGGACCTGGGCGACCTGGATACTATCTTTCTCCGCAATGTCCCTCCTGAGGCGTTCAACTACGCTCAGCGAGTGGGACGCGCCGGGCGCCGAAGTGGACACCCCGGATTTGCTATCACGTATTGTCGCCGTGGCCCCCACGACCTTTACCACTTTGCTGAACCTCAACGGATGCTGAGCGGTATGGTTCGGCCTCCTACCCTGAGCCTCCGAAACGAGAAGATTATCATCCGCCACATTGCCGCTGTCGCTTTATCTCGCTTTTTCCGAGCCTTTCCAGAAAGGTTCACGACCGTGGAGAAGTTATTCAAAGACCTGGAGCATCCATCTGGCGTTGCCGATTTCAAAGCCTTTCTCCACGAGCACCAGGCTGAACTGGAAAAATCTCTACGCGCGATTGTTCCATCGGATATGTTCCCTAAAGTTGGGTTGGACAGTGGACAGTGGGTTGAAAGGATTGCTGGAAAGATTACCAAAGATGTCGGTGGTACGATTGTGGAAGAAGAAAGTAGGCTCTCTCTTGCCGAAGCCGAGGTCTCGAGCGATTATAGGGGGGTGATAAAACTTGAAGAGGAAGCTCGCACGAACAGGGATTACAAAACGGCTGAATGGGCTCAGAAGAGAGCCAACACTTTCGCTGGCGAAGATGCCCTTTCCTTCCTCTCACGTAAAGCAGTTATTCCCAAGTATGGCTTCCCGGTAGATGTAGTTGAACTGGATACCCAAAGAACGCAGCAAAACCAGGAGGCATTTGAAGTCCTGCTCCAAAGAGACCTCAGCATAGCCATTGCCGAGTTCGCTCCTACCAGCAAGCTGATTGCGAACAAGAAGGTGTGGACTTCCTACGGGCTCAAACGAGTCGCCGAGAAGGAATGGCCACGTAAGTCCTATAGACGCTGCCCCGTACATAACATTTTCGTCGCGTGGAGCGAAGGCAAGCAGCCTGCTGTAGACGAATGTTGCAAGAGGATGGGAAAATTCAAGTATATTATCCCCCAATTTGGGTTTGTTACTGGCCGCGCGGAACCCGAGCAGCCAAAATCTCGGACCACAAGAGCATTTACAACGCGCCCTTATTTTGCGGGTTCGCTCGGCCCCGACCCTGGCACTATCGCTATGCCTCCGAATTCTCCGATAATCACGATGAGGAAGGCATCTCCGGGGTTGATGGTTGTATTGTGTGAGGGCCGATGTGGAGAGGGATTCTATATCTGCAAGGGATGTGGCGCCGGTTTCAGGAAATACGAAAGGGATCATAAGACCCCCTATGGACGGGATTGCCACGGAACACTTGATCTGGTCTCGCTTGGGCACGAGTTTGAGACCGATGTGTTGCAACTTCAGTTTCATCCAAAACCCGAGAAAGATATTGAGCCTGTTTGGTTTGCCTACTCGCTTGCCTACGCTCTGGTCGAAGGGGCGGCGGAGGTTTTAGAAGTACCCTCCACTGACCTAAACGCAACGGTGGCTCATGGTGAGAAAGACTCTGTGCCTCCGATCATTCTATACGACAACGTGCCAGGAGGAGCAGGCCTTGTCGCACGACTCGAGGAGGAAAGAGTTTTGAGAGAGAGCTTGGAAGCGGCGCGGGCGAGAGTACGCGGCAACTGTGGCTGTGACGAAGACACTAGTTGCTACGGATGTTTGAGAAGTTACAGAAACCAGTTTGCTCATCAGCACCTCCGACGAGGGTCGGTACTCCAATACTTGGATGCACTCTTGAAAGAATGAAATCCAAATAGGCTTAATCGAATCGAGAAAAATTAACAACAAGAAGAATATTCTACAGAGAGATATAGACACATACAAACAGAGGATCTTATGAACAAGAACTAGGTCGATATTGTTATGAGATCTATTTTCATAGAGAGACTGAATTCATCTTCAACTAGTTCTAGCGGATAAATGCGAGGATACTTCGTGCAAGTGGTGGCGAATGAGCATACTGGGTATTCACCGAGGTAGTGGCGTCATATTCCGTCAATTTTCAAGAATATGGCTAATTCGCTCCAGCTCCTAGTTCCGGTTTTGTACAGCGAGCAAAAATTGGTAAATCAGCAGCGTTTTTTGGTGAGTGGTTAATCAGACAAACATATGGAGCTTAGCCACGGCTCACCAACGGAGTTGTCACGAAATGGCATGGAATGTCGGGAGTTGGATCAGTCACGCCTTGCGCCGGCGAGGGGGAAGTCGGGTCAAAGCTCTGGCAGGATAGAGTGTAAATTGAAACACGGATTGATCCGAATCAAAATTGCTAAATTGGCGACATTAATTGGCAGATGAAGTGTGACCACCCAGTTTACCCTGGCTTCCTCAGTCCAATGATCATTCGTGAATCCTGAATGTACCGAGAATTGCTTTTCTGATTACCGCTATTTGCCAAACGGGCCGGAACATGGTAACGTATAGTCACTCTGTACATCCATTTTCACTCAAAGGTGGCGCAAAAAGCGGCGCAGCAAGATACGGAGGCCTGCGGCAGGGAGAGGAGGGCTTTGCCGGAAATGATTGGTGAGGGAGATGTTATGCCGCATAGTTCCTCACCCTGCCGCATAGTGTACAATTGTCCACGGGAGTGTATCGGAATCGAACCGACTGAGGGCGTTGTTCACACCCTCCACGGGTTTTGAAGACCCGGGCCCGCACCAGCGGTGCAAACACTCCCATCGTGCCCTCCTCTACTAGTGAGTTATAAAGCGGCCTCGTCATCGTCAGCCGGTCAAGATCGGAAAGTGACAGGGCGGAAAAGTCACCGCTCAAAACACCCGACGGACCCCACCAGCCCTCAATCATTTTTGTCAGTAGATTGTCACAACGTCGCAGTGGGTAATCTTCACCAGTTCCTGGATGGTTTTTGTCCGGTGATTGTCACAACACCGAGGCGGTGCCTGCTCCCCTCCGTGGACTCACTGACGTGTCGGGAGGGATTATGGGGAAAAGAGGATTTACAAATCGGATTTGCGGCCTATACTATACTTAGCCTTCCGAAGTAATGGCCGTGGCGTGGCGTGCTGCGGCTCAGTCCTCCCTGCCGGGACAGAAGAGTGAGTTGTCGATCTTCTGTCCGTCTCATCGCGGTGAAGGAGTGCGATCCATGCGTCATCTACGTTGGCTAGCGGCTCTGGCGGCCAGTTGGGGATGTTGGCTTCCGGCCTGGGGGCAGAACGCGGATTTTGAACGAGAGCCGATCTCGTACCGAACGGCGCCGGCGGACAATGTGGTGACAGCCCTGCAAAGCCGGTTGGATCGCGGGGAAGTCCGGTTGAAGTGGAGCGAGGAGCACGGGTATCTGCCGTCGCTGCTCGAGGCGCTGGGAGTGCCGAAAAGCTCGCAGGTGCTGGTGTTTTCCAAGACGAGCTTGCAGCGGGAGCGGATCGGCCCGAAGACGCCGCGAGCGATTTACTTCAACGATGATGTGTACATTGGATATTGCCTGGGCGGGGAGGTCATGGAGGTGTCGGCGGTGGATCCGCAGTTGGGTACAGTGTTTTACACGCTCGATCAAGTGCCGGAGGAGAAGCCGCGCTTCTTTCGGCAGCGGGACAATTGTCTGAGCTGCCATGCCTCCTCCGCGACGGGGGGCGTGCCGGGGCATCTGGTCCGTTCTGTCTTTCCCGATCGCCGGGGTCTGCCGATTCTGTCGCTGGGCAGCTACCGCACCGATCACACCAGTCCTTTGGAGGAGCGCTGGGGCGGGTGGTATGTCACAGGCCGCCACGGCCGGCTGATGCACATGGGGAACTGGATCGTGGAGAACAAACAGGAGGCGGAACTGTCGGCGAACCAGAAGGGGCAGAACATCACGGACCTGCGCCCCTTTTTCACCGTGGGGCGGTATCTGACGCCGCATAGCGACATCGTGGCGCTTCTGGTGCTGGAGCATCAGGTGGAGTGCCACAATCGGCTCACCAAGGCGCTGCTGGAGACGCGGCTGGCCCTACATTACGAGCAGACGCTGAACCGGGAGCTGGGGGAACCAGCGGGGAAACAGTGGGAAAGCGCCCGGCGGCGCATCCAGACAGCGGGAGAGCAGTTGCTGGAGTATCTACTCTTTAGTAAGCAGGCCACCTGGACGGAACCGATCCAGGGCACCTCTTCCTTCGCCGAGGAGTTTGCCGCCCGTGGTCCGTTCGATCGCCAGGGCCGCTCGCTGCGGCAATTCGATCTGAACCGCCGCCTGTTCCGCTATCCGTGCAGTTATCTGATCTACTCGCGGGCCTTCCGGGAGCTGCCGCCGGAGGTGAAAGGGTACGTCCTGCGGCGCTTGCAGGAGGTGCTCAGCGGGGCGGATACCTCGGCTCGCTTTGCCCATCTGACGGCGGCAGAGCGGCGCGCCATCCATGAGATACTCCAGGACACGCTGCCCGACTACGCCGCCCTCGCCACCACAAAGCCGAAGTGAGATGTTCCCGTGGCATAAACACCCTGACTGCCCCAAAGCCGATGGGAGCTGCGGGGTAGACACCATGATCCCGGTTCAACAAAAGTCGATAACCGCTCGTCGAGAAAGAAGGGCTAACAGTTGGGTAACAGGCCGAGTTCCGCAAGGAGGACAGCGGAATTAGCCGTCACCGATAGGTCTGGGCAATGCCGGTGCCTTTGCAGGGGAGTTCGTTTCTACGCCTAGACCGTCACGGATAGACCCTTCAGTAAGAAAAATGAGAGAATCTAATGGAACGACCAATAGCAGCAATTGGTCAAAGTATTTTCGTTAATTTTGAATATTCAGCCTAACATAGAGAAGATATCAAAATAATCAAGCAGGTTGTTGACATTCGGCGCCATCTCGTTCAAAATCCAGGAAGGGTAGGAACGAATTACCTGAGCACTGGGCCAATTGGTTCAAAAACAGCGTTCGTCGTCGGCTGGCGGAAGCCGAAGGAAGTCAGCTCTCCTTGCTGAGTAGGGAAGGCTGCCCTCGGAAGGGAAGTTACCGTGGGGGGGAAGCTCCGAGCAGGACGAGGGGGAGGTTCACGCCATGATCCGCAGTCACGGTTATTTTCGGTGGGTGGGACTGGGGGTGTTGTGCGTGGCAGTCTGGGGGCTGGCCCAAGCGCAGCCGCCGCTACCGCCTGACAGGCAGGCAGACGATACCGTCCCTCTGACGAGTCACAGCGTAATCCTCAACGACGTGCCGGTTTCGGACGGCAAACAGACGTATCGGGTGCGGCTCCAGTACATTCCGCTTTCCGGGTCGAACAAGGTCGTGGTTTTCCCCGTCTGGGTCATCACCGAGGTGCAGGTAGACGATGGGAAAGGCGGCTGGCAGCCCCTGGGGGTGGAGGAGAAATTGCCGGCAGCAGCAGGCGAGCGGCGGCCTAAGCTACGCGTCGTCCTCAAAAATCTGATGGCTCAAAGTAAGGCACAAGATCAGATTATCGAGCGGGTGCGCCAGGAGGTGGCCAAAAAGTACAAGATTTCAGATGCCGTCATCCTGGAACCGCGGGTGAATGCTAACGGTTTGCGGGTCCAATTACGGGTGCCGCGAGCAGGGGAGAAGATCGATTGGGTGATCAGTCCGGAGGTCCCCTTGTCACGAACCGCGCTGGAAGAGGAGGGGGATCGGGTGGTTATCGAGTTGGAAGGGGAACGGCTGCGGGCCATGGCCTCCGAAGAAGTGCGCTGGGCTGACGTGCGGCTGGAAGTGCTGGGGCCGTTGCACGCCCGCCTGGAAACGCAGATGCTCCAGGCCAACGTGCGAGTGGTGGAAGAGCAGTTGGCTCATCTACGCAATCGCTTGCGCCCCGCGGATCGCTCCCTGGGTGAACCGCAGGTCTTGTTATTGCCCTCGCTAGCCAGCGGGCAGAGCCAGCAATCGGAGCTGCACCGCCTCTTGTGGCAGCAATTTACCCTGGAAGTGAAAACCCGCGCAGGCGTGGAAACCGAACACGTCCGTTACATACTGGAAAAGCTGCTAGATCGGTCTTTCGAGCGGATGAACGCGGGAAGCTTGGATGAGCAGAAAGTCGTCTCCGTGCTGCTCAACCAGCAGGTGGCGCTCACAGGAGCCATGGGGGAGATTCGCAAATTGGCGCGCTCGGAAGGGAAAGAACGGGAGCAGCAGGTCGAGAAGCTGGTCAAGCAGTTCCGGGCGGCCCAGCAGGGCCAGAAGGTCGAACTGGGCGGATCCGTCCGGATATTCTCGTTTGCCACGTCAGGGCATGTGGCGGAGGAACATACGCAGGGGCAGGCGGCGAGCGACGAACAGTTGCAGAAACAATTGCACCGCCTCCTCGATCAATTGCAGGAACACTTTGAGGGTAAAGTGCCCGTGCTGCCGGCCCTGCGGTTAGATCAGGACAGCCTGGCTCAGAGCCGCAAACAGTTGGAAGGGGAGATCAAAAGCAGTCAATTTACAACAGCCTGGATTACCCACCGCTGGCCGGAATTACGCCTGACCGTCCCGCGCGTTAGCGATAATTTGGCCGACTTGATCAAAGAGGCAGCCGAAGGAGAAGAACTGGTGTTGGCCGCCCAGCAGTATGTGCTGGAAAAAGGGATCGTGGTGGACAAGTCGTTGATCATCCGCGGGGCAGGGGCGGACAAAACCGTGATCGTGGTCAAAGGCGGGGAGTATGGGCTGAAGTTCCGCGGTAATTGCCGCTGGGAGTTGCACGGGGTGTCGGTGGAATACGTGGGAAGTGGGGCGGCGCATGGAGTGGTGGCCGACAGCGGGGTGATTCGGATCGAAAATTGCCGCTTCAGCGGCGCCAAGTGGAATCAGCAGGCGCAGCAGGGCGGAGACGGAGTGTGGCTAACCGGTACGGTCCGAGCACAGATGAGCAAATGTATCTGCAAAGACAATGAGTTGTGTGGCATACGGGTGTCTGATCAAGCGCAGGTGACGCTGGAGGGGAACACGTGTGAGGGGAATAAGTGGAGTGGCATCGCCTTTGGTGACAAGTCGGGTGGGACAGCGAGGAACAATACCTGTAGCAAGAATGAGCAGAACGGTATTTACGCAGGAGGCGAGTCGCAGCCGGTGTTGGAGGGGAACACGTGTGAGGGGAATAAGTGGCCTGGCATAGCTTTTGGCGACAAGTCGGGTGGGACGGCGAGGAACAATACCTGTAGCAGGAATGAGGGGCACGGTATTTACGCAGGAGGCGAGTCGCAGCCGGTGTTGGAGGGGAACACGTGTGAGGGGAATAAGGGGTGTGGCATCGCCTTTTTTGACAAGTCGGGTGGGACAGCGAGGAACAATACCTGTAGCAAGAATGAGAAGCACGGTATTTACGCAGGAGGCGAGTCGCAGCCGGTGTTGGAGGGGAACACGTGTGAGGGGAATAAGGAGTGTGGCATCGCCTTTTTTGACAAGTCGGGTGGGACAGCGAGGAACAATACCTGTGGCAAGAATGAGAAGCACGGTATTTACGCAGAAGGCGAGTCGCAGCCGGTGTTGGAGGGGAACAGGTGTGAGGGGAATAAGGGTAGTGGCATCGCCTTTGTTGGCAAGTCGGGTGGGACGGCGAGGAACAATACCTGTAGCAAGAATGAGCAGCGCGGTATCCTCGTATTTGGCGAGTCGCAGCCGGTGGTGGAGGGGAACACGTGTGAGGGGAATAAGTGGAGTGGCATCGCCTTTGTTGGCAAGTCGGGTGGGACGGCGAGGAACAATATCTGTGGCAAGAATGAGAAGCACGGTATTTACGCAGAAGGCCAGTCGCAGCCGGTGTTGGAGGGGAACAGGTGTGAGGGGAATAAGTGGAGTGGCGTCGCCTTTTTTGGCAAGTCGGGTGGGACGGCGAGGAACAATACCTGTAGCAGGAATGAGCAGCACGGTATCCTCGTATTTGGCCAGTCGCAGCCGGTGTTGGAGGGGAACACGTGTGAGGGGAATAAGTGGCCTGGCATAGCTTTTGGCGACAAGTCGGGTGGGACAGCGAGGAAGAATATCTGCCGCAATAACGGTGGACGTGACATCTACGTCGCCAATACGGCTAAGCCGAAGATTGAGGACTGAATGGCCAGGGGTTAGGCAGGGAACACCGAGGGCGGGAAGTTCGGCGCTGGCCCCCCGGCTTATGCTTTGTCTTTTCCAGCCGGTGTCGGTCGATGGTCATTCCTGGCGCAGATGAGCTATCCTCTCTGGCGTTTGGGAGTTCATTCCTTCAGGTCGTTTTCGGTGAAGAGGGTGAAGCCCTGGGCGCGTAGGGCGGCGGCGCCCCCTTCAAAGTCGTCCACATACACGGCGATAGCACCGGCCCGCTGCGGCCCGACCCCCGATAAGAGCGGATACATGTAGCAGATGTTGATCTCGGCGTTGACGAGGGCCTTGGTGATGGTCAAAAGCGGATGTTTGTCCTCCGGCAGTTGCACCACGAGCAGGTCGCTTTCGGTGAAGGGAATTTTCGCCGATTTGAGGATTTCGTAGCCGCGCTCGTAGTCGCTGGGTACCAGGCGGATGATGGCACAGTCGGCGGTTTCCACCACGGTGAGGGACACGACGCGGATGTCGGTCTTTTCAAAGCGGCGGACCAGATCGAGCAAAGCTCCCAGGCGGTTGGCCAGGAAGATGTTGAACTGCCGGACGCTCGGCCAATCCCGCCCGCGTGAGGTGTCCAGATCGTAAGTGACGCCGGATTCTTCCCCTTGTTGCATAAACTCCTCCCTGGGTTGGTGTGAGCGCTGCCTTGGACCGGATCACGGGGAGCCGGAGGCCTCTTCGCGCCCCTCGGCGGTCGGCAGAGGGCGCAGGCGCTGCAATTCACTTTGCAATTGCCGCAACTTTTCTTCGAGAGCCAGACGGGCCTGGCGCTCCTCTTCCGCTTGCTGTTGGGCTTGGATGGCTTTGCGGTGTTCTTCTTCGGCGCGTTGTTGGGCTTGGATGGCTTTGCGGTGTTCTTCTTCGGCGCGTTGTTGGGCTTGGATGGCTCTGTGGTGTTCCTCCAGGGCGCGGCGGCGTTCGGCCTCGGCTTGCTCCAGGGCTTGCTGGGCGCGCTGCCGTTCCTGATCGCGCTGCTCCCGCAAGTCAGGAATGCGCTGGCCCTGCTCATCGGCACACCAGACGCGGTCTCCTTCGACCTGAAGCCACAAGCGCAATGGCTCGACCCACAACCCTTGGGGCTGGAGGGGGACCGGAACGTACCCTTCCGGCGTCGCCCGATAGGCCAGCAGCCGCAGGCTGGGGTGATCCTCATCCCCCATGTGGTCCACAATGATGTACCAGGGGATGCCAGCGCGGTAGTAATGGTCCACTTTCTTCGTCAGGTCGGTGTCGCGCGTGCTGGGTGAAGTCACTTCGATGGCCAACACCGGCTGCGCGCCGATGTCCCAGACGGAAAGCGTGCCCCGATGCGGATTCCACGGCTGGCTGACCTGATCGAACAGGATCAAGTCCGGACCGTAAGCCCCCAACTCCGGCGAGTCCCACAGCACGCGATGGTCGCACAGGAGCAGCTTCTCCGGCTGGTCGGCGATGCGATCCTCGATCACCGCCTGGAGGTAGCGCACATCGCGATCGTGGGCGGCATTGTGCACGATGAAGTCCCCCTCCTGCGGATGCAGAATGTCCTCCTCGGTGAGGGGCACTTGCTCGATGACCTTCCCCTGCGGTGTCTGGCGGGTGACATAACGCCAGCCGTAGAAGAAGGGATCGGTTTGCGGCGTGGATCGCGCGGATGTCGAGGCCCTTTGTCCAGCCATGATCCCCTCCAGCAGGTCGAGAACTTCCTTCCTCCAGTCTAACCCGCCAAGCTCCGGCATGACAAGAGGATGCGGACAAGGGGGGCGGAAATTAGTTGACTTTTGTACATTTAGTAGGCATACTGGGATAGAGCGCCTGCGCAAGGCTGGTCCGTTCGGAGTTGCGAGGCCGAGCGGATCGCTAGGCCGGAGGGAAGGGAGCGGCCTTCTCCCGCTGTTCTGGCAGGGCGGTTTCAGGGAACCCAGGAGGAAACAGGCAATGGATGAAAGGGACGAGCTGGAGATGGACGAGGACATGCTGGAGGAAGAGATCGAGGTGGAGGAAGAGGAGGCGGAGGAGGGGGAAGCCGAGGCGTCCGAGTCCGCCGAGCTATGGGAACTGGACGAGGTGGACTGTTTATGGCCGTGGGAGCGGTGGCAATCCGCCCTAGACCCTGGGCATTTTTTGCAGCGGTGTTTGCTGGAGGTGGACGGCGGGGCGTGGAACTGGGGCTGGGTCCACGAGGAGGTCCAGGAATTTCTCAGTTGCTATTCGCATGCTCTGGTGGCATTGCCGCGGGACCACGGCAAGACGACGCAGGTGTGCGGGCGGTTGGTTTGGGAGTTGGGGCGGAGTTCGGAATTGCGGATCAAGGTGGTCTGCGCGACGGAAGGGATCGCGACGGAGCGGGGCCGGTTGCTGCGGGAGTGGCTGGAGCGGGAGGAGGGTCCGCGAGTCGAGGTGTTTCCCGATTTGCGTCCGGCCCATCCCTGGCGGAGCCGAACGTTGCAAGTGGAGCGGTGGACGCGGGTGCTGGGTCCAAGTGTGTCCACTTTCGGCGTGGGGGGTGGGAGCACGGGGACGCGGGCGGACCTGTTGGTGTGCGACGACATTGTGGATGTGCGGGCGATTCGCAGCCGGGTCGTGCGGGAATGGGTGTGCAGCTATTTTCACGAGAATCTGCTCAATCTACTGGAGCCGGAGGGGCGCTGCTGGCTGCTGTTCACGCCGTGGCATCGGGATGATCTGGGGGCACGCTTGCAGAAGAGCCTGATGTACGGCCTGTTGCGTCGGGCGGTCACGCATGCCTTTGAGCCGGTCTGGCCGGGGCGGTGGGATTCCCAGCGATTGCAAGCCCGGCGGCTCGAAGTGGGTAACACCGCGTTTGGCCGTGGCTACCGCCTGGTGCCCATTCCCGAAGGAGAGACGCTCCTGCGCGCGGAGTGGGTGCGCTACTGGGAGGAACCGGCCCCGTTGGAACAGGTGATCCTGGCGGTAGACCCAGCGGTGAGCCGATCGGAGGCGGCGGATCGCTCGGCGCTGGTGGTCCTGGGACGGGTACGGCGGCACGATCCCCATCTGCCCTGGAGCGAAGGGGTAGAAGTCCGTGTATTGGCCTGCACCGCCCGGCGCGTGGATGCCCCCGGCTTGCTGCAACTGCTGGATCAGTGGGACCAGCAATGGCATCCTTCGGTCATCTTGTTCGAGTCCAATGCCGCCTTCGCCGGACTGCGCGACCTCATGGTGCAGCACTCCCTCTTCGGGGGCCGCCTCAAAAGCATCGTTCACCATGCGGACAAGGCCTCTCGCTTCGCCGCCTTCAGCGTGGCAGTGGAAAACGGCATCTTCCGCCTCCAGGGGGACGGCCACGGCCAGCCGGTAATCACCCAACGGGAACTCTACGACGAGATGATCTCCTTCCCCTGCGGGGAATACGACGATCTCCTCGATGCCGCCGCTATGGGATGCAGCTATCTGCTCCACCGGCCAGAACCCCGCTGCTGGGTCTAGAGGGCGGAGGGGATGGGCTAGAGGCGGCGGAGAGGCCGGCGAGAGCAGGCGCAAACCCAGGGAAAAGACAGCAGAAGAGGGAAGTTCACGGAGGAAGAGTCTGGATCTGAGACGGGATGAGGGAACCCTGCGCGGAGGGCTATGCCATGCCATTGTCGCCGATCACGATTCGCTATCCCCTACGGCCGGTGCGGCGATCGTTGTGGACGAACCAGGTACTCGATTTGTTCGGCCTGGAAGAAGAGGAGGGGCCGTACACGGTGGCGGAGGAAGTGTCGCTGGATGTCCGGCCGGGGGATATTGTGCTGTTTACGGGGGGAAGCGGTTCGGGCAAGTCGTCGCTGTTGCGGGCGGCGGGGGAACAGTTGGGAGCGATCGACGCCTGGGGTGTGGAGTTGCCGGCGGTGCCGCTTATCGAGGCGGTGGCGGGCGCCACGTTGACAGAGCGGCTGGAGTGGTTCAGCGGCTGCGGCTTGGCCGAGGCCCGCCTGTTGTTGCGCTGTCCGGGGGAGTTGTCGGAGGGCCAGCGCTATCGCTTCCGCTTGGCGTTGGGGTTGTGTCGGGCGATCGAACAGGCGCGGAGTGCAGGCCGCGATGCCTGGCTGATGGCAGACGAGTTCACGGCTACGCTGGATCGCCTGAGTGCCAAGGTGACGGCGTACAATCTGGCGAAGCTGGCCCGGCGGCAACAGGCCGGCCTATTGCTGGCTACAACGCATGAGGACGTGATCGAAGACCTGCAACCGGACCTGCTGGTTCAGTGCGAAGCAGGGGGCGTGATGCGCGTGGAGCGCCGGAGGGAGCAAAGGCGCCGCCACATTTCTTTTGCCCCGGAGTTGTGGCTTTCAGACGGTACCGTGCGCGACTGGCCGTACTTCGCACGGTGGCATTATCGGAGCCACCATCTCGGCTGCGTCCGGCGCGTGACCTTGCTCTGGCATGGCCAGCGGCCCATCGGGATTTGCGTCTTCAGTGCTCCCGCCGCCTCCTTGCATTGGCGCAACCGCTGGTTCGGCCTGCATCAGCCGCGTTCCCGCCTGGTCTTGCAAGCCCTTAATGCCCAGCTCTGGCTGCTCCAGCGGATCGTGCTGCATCCGGACTATCGGGGCGCCGGGATTGCCGCCGCCTTCGTGCGGCGTGCCTGCCAGCTTTGTCCCGTGGACTGGATTGAGACGCTCTCCGCCCTGGGCCACGCCGCGGGGGCTTTTTTTGAAAAAGCCGGCTTCGTGCGGGTCGGAGTGGTCCGGCATTCCCACCGGGGAGATGCTGCCGCCATCTATGGCCGAGGCGCCCGCCTCAGTGCCGAAAGCCGCCGCAAAAGCCGCTTCAGCTATCCCATCTATTACATCTTTGACAATCGCCGCCGGTCCGAACACGAAGACCTCCCGTTTTCCCCTCCGCTGTCTGCTCCCCCGGTTTCGTCCTCCAGTCCCCAGCCAGATTCTGCGACCGCTACTCCCCCTGATGCGACCCAGCCGCCCCGGATTGATCCCCGCCGGACGTGTCCTGCCGAAAGCAGTTCCACCGCAAGCGGTGCTTCCGAATGAGCTGGGGAATCGGACTGTTTTTGAGCCGCTTCGGCGTGACAGCTCCTCTGCCGGATGGTATAATCTCCCTATCGCTCGCCGCGCTTTTGCCTGCCTCTGCGGCGGCCCAACTTTCCCACCCCTGCTGTGCCTCTATCCCTCGCTGCCGATTTGGGGGAGGCGCAGTCCTCAGGATGCGACATCATGAACCACGCTGCCAAAATGATCGTGGCCTCCGTTTTTTCCCAAGTTCTCTGGACGTGGCGAAGACTCCGGCTGAGGCGATGCGGCTCTTGTTCCGCAGTGCTGCTGTTGCTGGGGGCGGAAGCGCTGCTCCTGAGGGCAGCGGAGAACTCCCGTGAGCAGTTCGAAGAGCAAGCGGTGCAGCGCTATGCCGAACGCTGGCACAAGCAGAGCACGTCTCCCCGTGCCCGTTGGTACCGGGAGATGCAAGCGGCGTTTGCCGGCAAAGCGGTGAATCCGCAGAAGGAGGAGGATTTCCAGCAGTGGTTCGAGCTATTGGCGGGCGGGGCGGAGCAGTGGCGGCGCTCCCAGGCTCCCACCCCGCAACTGGCGGAACTATTCGATCAGGTGTGTCAGCGGCTGGAGTTGGGACCGGTTCCCTCCGTGAACCGGGAGGAGTTTCTGCGCTACGTTCGACGGGTCCTCTGGCGGGACGGAGGCCGAGCGGAAGACCTGCCGGATATGGACAGCGAGGCGGACCGCGTCTTCCGCGTACTCGATCAGGATGCCGACGGAGTCCTCGACGTGACGGAAATGACCACGGCCTTGCGCCAGCAGCGCAGCAGCACCGATGTGGATGGCAATGGCCGGATCGACCGCACCGAATACCGCCGCTACTTCTTACAACGGGTGACGGCCGTGACGCAATCCCTCCAAGCCAAGGCCGGTGCCGGAAGCGAGCGCGAAGGCAAAGCAGCGAGCGCCCCTCTCGTGCCGCCCTGGTTCCGAGAATGGGACCGCGATGAGGACGGTCAGCTCGCCCTGCACGAGTGGCTCAAGGCCGGCCAGCCGTTGGAGCTGTTCCAGCAGATGGATGGCGACGGCGATCACCTGCTGACTCTGGCGGAATACCTTCGCTCCACCCGCGCTCCGAACAAATCCGCAGGCGAGGGTTTGCCGCTTCCCTTGACTGGCGGCATCAAAAAGGAGCCGCCGCTGCCGGCGGGGCCAGGCCGCCCGCCCGGCAGCCTCAAGCCCTGATTATTCCCTCCTGGCTCGCCTCTCTTTTCTAGCAAGTTCCAACAAGCACCCGTGCGGACTGCGCCCGCGATGGGAGGCCTACTCCTGGGGGAAACTGGGCAGGGGCTTCCCATGCATTTATGGGAGTTGAGGCTTTTTCGCCATCGTGTAGGACTTCCGCCGTCGCGGGGAGGGGTGTGGGCGGGACGATTTTTGCTTCGAGGGCCGGAAGTCGAGCGGTTCAGAGGCCCAGGTGGTGCTGAAGTTTGCGGATGGCTTTGTATTTTTCGTCGCTGATGCGGGCCGGTGTAGTGCCCAATTCGCGGGCGATGTCGGGCACTTTCCAGCCGTCGGCTACCAGTTGCAGCACCCGTTGCTGGCGGGGCGTGAGCAGATGCAAGGCCTGTTGGGCGAGGAATTCGCGCTCCTCCTGGGGGAGGAGCAGGGGGGCAGGGGCGCTCAGATCGGCAGGCAGGGCTTGCAGCTTCCGTTCCCGCTGGACCCGCTTGCGCACGGTGTCGATAGCTCGGAGGAACTCCCGGCGCTCCTGCGTATCCTCCGCGTCGAGGACGCTGGTCCAGCCTTCCGCGCCGAGACGTTCCAGCAGGCGGACGAACACTTCGTGGGTGCAATCTTCCCAACGGTCGGCTGGCAGACGGGCATTGCGCCAGCAGGCCTGGCAGTATTTGCTGATGTCCGTGACCACCTGCGGTGGCGGGGAAGCTCGCGCCGCCGGGGTGCTGGCCAAGGCCCCCAGCACCATGGCTGCCATCATCATCCGGCGCGAACCGGACGATTCCCCGTGTGATCGAGCCATACCCTTCCTCCTGTGTGATGAATGCCGGGCGTTCCCTTCCTCGGCTTGTTCCCATTATATCCGGACCACTTGGGGGGTACATCTCGCTCTGGGGCCGGGTTCGTTTTCGGTGGGTTTGCTGGGTTCGTTGGCGTCCGATGCGTCGGCTTCCGTCTGGCAACCTTGGCGGATGTCGTGGGCCGTCGGTCACTTTCGGATTCCATCAAGCCAGTCAGGACCGCTGTTTGGAAGCGGGGTCAGCGGGTTCCCCCTGCGGAAGGGGATGAGGCGGGGGCGGGAAACGGCAGGCGCTGGAGCAGATGCACCATTTCCAGAGCGGCGAGGGCAGCTTCCGCCCCTTTGTTGCCCGCCTTGCCGCCGGCGCGATCCAGGGCTTGTTCCAGGGTCTCGCAGGTGAGGACGCCGAAGCCGATGGGAATGCCGCGGTCCAGAGCGATGCGGGCGATGCCTTGAGCGGCGGCACTGGCCACGTATTCGTAATGGTCCGTTTGGCCGCGCAGGACGCACCCCAGGCAGATGAGAGCTGCATAGCGCCCCGACCGGGCCAGGTGCAAGGCCGCTAGAGGAATCTCCCAGGCGCCGGGAACGCGGACGAGGTCGATCCGTTCCGGACCGATGCCGTGCTGCCGCAGGGCTTCCTGCGCTCCGCCAATGAGGCGGTCCACCACCAGATCGTTGAAGCGGGCAGCGATCAGGGCGAAGCGGCCCTCCAGGGGGGTCAATTCCCCCTCGTAGCGTGTGAGCGTACCAGGCGCGGGAGCGGAAAAGCCGGAGGCAGACATGGCGGGGAGATTCACCTCGTGCAGGCCAAAGGGGCGGGAGATTCACCTCAAGTCTGAAGGAAACGCGACCAGCCTTAGGACTCAGGAAACGTGACCAGCCTGAGAGACCAGGCGGGCCGCCTATCGCGGCAGCGGTCAAGGTCAACTGGTGACGCTGTTGAGGAACTCCTCGTTGGTCTTGTGCTTGCTCAGTTGTTTCAGGAGCAATTCCATGCCTTCGACCGGATTCATGTCGGCCAGGGCGCGGTGAAGGATGTAGATCAGGCGCATCTCCTCCTCGCTGCGGAGCAGCTCTTCCTTACGTGTGCCGGAGCGCTTGATGTCGATGGCCGGATAGACGCGGCGATCGACCAGGCGGCGGTCCAGGTGGATTTCCATGTTTCCGGTCCCTTTGAACTCCTCGAAGATGACTTCATCCATGCGGGAGCCGGTGTCGATGAGGGCGGTGGCCAGAATGGTCAGGCTGCCGCCTTCTTCGAGGTTGCGGGCCGCGCCGAAGAAGCGTTTGGGTTTGTGCAGGGCGGTGGCTTCCAGTCCGCCGGAGAGCAGCTTGCCATTGCCCGGCGCCAGGGCGTTGTAGGCGCGGGCTAGCCGCGTGATCGAATCGAGCAGGATGACCACGTCGTTGCCGTACTCCACGAGGCGCTTGGCCTTTTCGATCACCATTTCGCTGACCTGGACGTGGCGGTCCGGCGGTTCGTCGAAGGTGCTGGAGATGACCTCGACGCGCGGCCCGATGACCGTGCGGCTCATGTCCGTGACTTCTTCCGGGCGCTCGTCGATGAGCAGGACGATGACGTAGCACTCCGGGTGATTGTGAATGATGGCGTTGGCGATCTTCTGGAGCAGGATGGTTTTGCCCGTGCGGGGCGGCGCGACGATCAGCCCCCGCTGTCCTTTACCGATCGGCGTGATCAGATCAATGATGCGGGTGCTCAGCTCCTGGGGCGTGGTTTCCAGTTTGAACCGTTCCGTGGGATGGAGGGGGGTGAGGTCTTCAAAGACGGCCTTCTGGGCCAGCAGATCGGGGGCCTGGTAGTTGACCGCCTCGATGCGCAGGAGGGCGAAGTAGCGCTCATTTTCCTTGGGGGGGCGGGTCTGGCCGGCGACAATGGTGCCGGTGCGCAAGCCAAAACGGCGAATCTGCGACGGGGAAACGTAGATGTCGTCCGGGCAGGGGAGGTAGTTATAGTCCGGGCTGCGCAGGAAGCCGAAACCATCGGGCAGCACTTCCAGCGTGCCTTCCCCGAACATCAGACCGTTGGCCTTGGTCAGCTCTTTGAGGATGCGGTACACCAGGTCCTGCTTTTTCAACCCGATGTATTCCTCGCGGGGCAGGCCGATCTCGCGAGCCGTTTTGTGCAACTGCGGGATCGTCATGTGTTGCAGTTCGCTGATGTAGGTATTGCCCCGCTTGATCTGCTCGAAACGGGAATTGGTTTCGGCGTCGAAGCCGTACTCATTCGGATCGATCGGGGGGATGACGGGTGGCGCGGCCGTTTCCGTTCCTGCGGCGGCAGAGTGAGGAGACCCAGCGGTTTCCGTTCCTGCGGTAGCGGAAGGAGAAGAAGGGCCAGTGGCATCCAAAGGGGAGGAAACCATACCCGTTGGCTCCGGGAGTGCGGTGGCGGACCGATCGGCTGCCCCAGCAGCCTCGGCGTTTTCGGGCGAAGCGGGAGCTGCCTCAGGGTGTGAGGAAAGGGCTGCTGCGGGGGCGAAAGAGGCCAGCTCGGCGTGATCGCCGTTGGTGGGGGTTGGAGCGGGGAGAGCCGTCGCTGGGACAGCGGGGGCCGGCAGGGCTGGGGCCGGTGCTGCCGGTGTTTCCGTGGAGGGCGGAGCGGCGTCCATGATGCCCGCGGCGAACTCTTCGGGATTGACGGTCAGCCGGGCACGGGCAGGAGGGGCCGCCGCGCTGCTGTTTTCCGCCGGGATAGCAGGCGGGGATGGCGGATCTCCCGCCGCACGGCTGCGGGCACGGGTACGCACAGATTTCGCAGATTCCGAATGCGTCTCGGACATGGTCAACCTCTCAGTGGCGGGTAGGTTACGATCCGTCGCATCAAGCCGGTCGGGGCGGGAGGCGTGGCCGCGCTCCAGGGAACGCACCCGACGCTGGAAAGATAGCAGCCCCCATCCTGCGGGCTGAAGAATGTCTCTGAGGAATAACCTTAGCTACTCGCTGGCTCGCGGCTAGTGCTCCCGGAGCCGCCATTGCTCAAACCCCAGGTTTGCAGCAGGCAATCGACTTGCCGCTGTAAGTCCTCCCGATCGCCGTGATTGTGGAGGATAGCGTGGGCGGCGGCACGCTTGCGTTCGGGGGGCCATTGGGCGGCTTCTCGGCCCGCGATCTCGGCTTGGGTCCAACCGCTGCGCTGAACCAGCCGGGCTTGGCGCAGCGGCGCCGGCGCATCCACATAGATAATCCGATCCACTTCCTGGTTCCATCCCGCTTCCAGAAGCACGGCGGCATCCACCACCACGAAGCGAAAGCGGGGGTCCTGCTGAGCTTGGGCGATCTGCTCGCGCAGCCTTTGCTCTATGTAGGGAAACACCAATTGCTCCAGAGCGTTCCGCTGCGCCGGGTCGGCGAAGACGATGCGTCCCAAGGCCCGGCGGTCCAGGCTGCCGTCCGGGCGGACGAGGTCCGAACCCCAGCGCTGGATCACCGCGGCGCGGATGGCCGGTTGCCGCAGGGCCTCATGGCCGAGAGCGTCTCCGTCGATGATCGCTCCGCCGCGCCGGGCGAAACACTCGGCCGCGGTGCTCTTCCCCGCTCCCAGCGGACCGACCAGGGCCAGGATCGGCTTGTGCGTCTCTCCTCGCGGCGGAGGCGGGGCCAGCACCAGCAACTCCGTCGACCCTGCGCTTGGAGCCGCCGTGCTTCCCTCAGGATGCTCCATCCTTCCATTCCTCCACATCCAGCCAATTCGGCCCGACGGCCACATCCACTTGCAGCGGTACCTCCAGGGGCAGGGCGGTGCTCATCTGATGCCGGACCATCTCGGCCACTGCCGGTACCTCCTGGGGCGGCGCTTCCAAAACCAGTTCATCGTGCACCGTCAGCAGCAGTTTGGCCTGCCAGCCGCGCTCCTGCAACTGGCGGTACACCGCCACCATGGCCGTCTTGAGCAGGTCAGCCGCCGTGCCCTGGATCGGCATATTGATCGCTTCCCGCTCCGCCGGCGACCGCTGACGATAGTCCGAATCGGGCCGGATAGCATCCGGGTGAAAATGCCGTTTGCGGCCGAGCAACGTGGTGACTGTTCCCGTCGTGTGGGCCTGTTCCAGCACGCGCTTCTGATACTCCAGGACGCGCGGATAGCGCTGGAAGTAAGCGTCGATGAAGGCCTGAGCTTGCTCCCGCGGAATACTCAAGCGGTTGGACAGTCCGGCAGCGCTCATGCCGTAGATGACGCCGAAGTTGACCGTCTTGGCCATCGCCCGCTGCTGCTTGCTGACCTGCTCGATCGGGACGTGGAAAATTTCGGCAGCCACGGCGGCGTGAACGTCCAATCCTTCGGCGAAGGCCCGGCGCAGGGTCGGATCACCGCTGAAATGGGCCAGCAGGCGTAATTCGATCTGGGAGTAGTCGGCACTGATGAGCTGCCAGCCAGGCCGGGGTAGAAACGCCTTGCGGAGTTGAGCGCCCCGCTCGCTCCGTGCCGGAATGTTCTGCACATTGGGGTCGCTGGAGCTGAGCCGGCCCGTTTCGGTCGCCGTTTGATGGAACGAAGTGTGAATACGCCCCGTGCGCGGATGCACCAATTGCGGCAGCACATCCACATACGTGTTCTTGAGCTTCGCCAGTTGCCGGTACTCGATGAGCTTTTTCGGCAGCACGTGTCCTTCCGCTGCCAATCGCTCCAGTGTCTCCTGATCTGTACTTGGTTCGTTCTTAATCCCTGTGCGGCGGTACACCGGCAGCTTCAACTCTTCGTAAAGAACTTTCTGCAGCTCCCGCAGCGAGTTGATCGAGAAAGAGTGCCCCGCGAGTTGGTGAATTTCCGCTTCCAATTGAGCCAACTCCTCGGCCATCGCCACGCTGAGCGACTGCAAAAAGGGAACGTCCAGGCAGATGCCTGTCAGTTCCATATCGGCCAAGACGGTGATGAGGGGGATTTCCAGCTCGGTGTAGAGGCGGTCCAACCCCTGCTGGCGCAATTGGCCTTCCAGCAGTTCCGTGAGCCGCCAGGCGGCATCGGCATCTTCGCAGGCGTAATCCCGGACTTGGGCCGCCGGGACGCGGTCCAGTGTGGGGGGCTTGCCCGATTTCTTCCCTCCGGTGTGGATCAGAGCACTCAGGGGAATGTTGCGATGGTGCAGGTACTGTTCGCTCAGTTCATCCAGGCCGTGGCTGCGCGCACCGGGTTGTAACAGATAATGAGCGAGCATAGAGTCGCCTGCGATGCCCGCCAGACGGACGCCATTCGCCCAGAGCACTTCCAGATCGAACTTGATATTGTGGTTAACCTTGGCGATGGCGGGGTCTTCCAGGATGGGCCGCAGGGCTTCGCGCACCTTGTCGGCAGGAAGATGGGCTTCGCCGGGAGGGGCCTGCACGGGCAGATAATAGGCCTGCCCCGCCTGCCAGCAGATGGCGTACCCCACGATCGGATCGCTGAGGGGGTCCAGCCCGCGGGTTTCCAGGTCAAGGGCGAAGCGGCTTTGCGAGCGCAACAGACGCAGAAAGCGCTGGAATTGCTGCGGCGTGTGCACCAGGTGATAGTCGGCGTAGCTCCAGGTGTCGCCAGGGATCGGCGGGGGGAGTTCCTCCGCTTCGGGGAACAATTCGCCTTGCGAGGCTGCGGCGGTTTGACGATGTGCACGTTTAGTGGTCTTTTTTCCAGATGCCGAGGAGGCTGCTGGCGAGGGGCGCGGGGTGTCTTCCGTCGCCGGGGTCTCGAAGAGAACAGGTTGGGTCCTGCCGGCGGGCGGGGAGGCAGAGGCCGCTGCGGGGGATGAAGCTGCGCTGGCTTCCGCGGCCAGCATCTTACGGACCCGTTCGGCCAAGGTACGGAACCCCAACTCGTGAAAAATATCCAGCAGGCGGGGATAATCCCAGCGCTGGCGCCGCCACTGCGCCCAGTCGCATTGTAAAGGAACGTGGCGATCCAGCGTCACCAACTGGCGGCTGCGCTGAAGGGTGCCATCTTCGGCTGCCTGGCGCAAAGCCGCCCGCAACTTGGGACTGCCGGGCAGTTCGTCCAGATGGGCGAGGATGTTTTCCAGAGTGCCGAACTGCTGCAACCACCGCGCCGCTGTCTTCGGGCCGACACCGGGAACTCCCGGCACGTTATCCGAGGGGTCTCCTGTCAAAGCCAGATAGTCGATCACCTGTTCCGGACGGATGCCCCATTCCCTCTCCAGAGTGGCGGCATCGATGATCTCTTCTTCCCCTTTGCGGCGCAGATGCAGAATCTGAATATGCTCGCTGATCAACTGGCGGCAATCTTTGTCGGCGGTACAGAGGAACACATGCAAACCCCGCTCCTGCGCCTGGGTGGCTACTGTCGCCAGAATGTCATCGGCCTCATAGCCCGGATAGCGCAGTTGAGGAATATGCATTGCTTCCAGAATCTGATAGATGATCGGTTCCTGGAGCAGTAAATCCGGCGGAGGGGGAGGACGATGGGCTTTGTAATTCGGGTCGATCGCCTCGCGGAAGGTCGGCTCCGCGCTGTCCATCGCCGCCAGTAGGTAGTCCGCCCCTTGTTCATAGAAACGGATCAAAGTCCGCGTGACTCCGAAGACAGCATTCGTTGGCCGGCCATCCGGGGCTGTCATCGGCCCGACACCATAAAACATCTGATAAATCAAGCCGTGAGTGTCGAGCAGATACATGGTGCCAGCAGCGGTCTTCTCGGCTGGCTTCCCTGTTTGGGCCATCGACTAGCCCTCATCTCTCCATGACGGTGCAGGAAACTTCTCGGACTTGACAGTACATCCTCTCTGCAAGACTTTTCAAGAAGACTCTCTCGAATTCGGGCCAAGGATAAGATCGCGGTCGATGAGGGGGAGATCCAGGGTCGCCGCTAAGGGGCCAATTTCTCCTTACCTCCCACTTGCCGGGAATAGCCAAGCGATTGCCCCCTCCGAAACGCTCACCACTGTAGCTCTTCGGGACGTTGCACCCGCAACAAGGACAACAACATCCCCCGCAACCGCTCCACGTCCCCCACACCCCGCACCTTCGCCTCCACTTCCCCCGGCACCTCCCCAAATCGCTCTCGATACACCAACAACACATTCTCCTGCAACGCCAACACCTGACCCTCCACCCGGCCTTCGTCCAAAATCCGCCGATAGGTCGATGACTCTTTCATCCCTTGAGCCTCCGCAAACCACCGGGCTATCTCCACCCCATCATACAACAAACCCAACAAAATGTAAGCCCCGTCCAACAACGCCGTCGCCCGCTCCCGATCCGCCACCTCCCGCTCCACCCGCCGAATGAACCGCCGCGTCCACTCCTCCACCCGCTCCCGTACCGACTCCGTCAGCAGCCCCAACATCGCCGCCCCCAACGGACCCTCCAACAACGCCTCCCCCGGCAACTCCCACACCCGCACCACATCATACTCGAACCGCAAATACACCTGCCCCTGAATGTCCCGATATTCGAGGAGGCCGCAGGAGGCGGGGGGTTCCACCCGGCGATGGAGCAACAGCACCACACTGCGAACCGGCAGGCGTCGCTGACCCCGCAGAAAGACGTTGTACTCCAGCATTCGCTGGGGGAGGTCGGATTCCCAACTGGACTGGATTTCGAGATGGAGGAGGTGGTTTTGGGGGTATCGGAGGCGGAAGACTCTGTCGGGGAAGCGTTGGATGGTGGCGAGGGCGGGATCGAGTTTTTCGGGTTCGATGGGCGGGGTGAGGTGGAGTTGGGGGGCGAGGGCGGCGAGCCAGTCCTGGGCACAGTGTTCGAGGAGGATGCGGGTCACCGTGTCGTACTCGCCGGCCATCGGGTTTCTCCGGGGAGGTGGGAGGGGTTGGGGTTGGCGGTGTGCTGGTGTGGTGCCGGTTGGGGGAGCAGCGCCATTACCGCCGTTCGAGTCTTGCCGGAAGTGTAACCGATGGGAGATGGTGGCGCTAGACCGCTGGGGAGGCGGGCGAACAAGGAGATGAGAGGCGGCTGCAAGGGGGTGGGTACGCGGAAGCGAAAGGCTGTTCGCTGGAAAGCCAAGGCCAAACCGATAGCAAACCCAGGGAAAAGGCGAGAGGGAACGGGGCGCACGGGAGCGGTCCATTGGCTACAATGAAAAATTGGGTTGGAATGGCGGGAAAACGAGAGGTGCGCAGCTATGCAGGCTCGAGTCGGGAAGTGTGAGTGACGGCAGCATGGGGGAGGCGCCTCTGACACGCGTGACTTTGCTGGCTCGGCTTCGGGACCCCGGTAACGCCGAAGCCTGGCGGGAATTTGTCCACCTCTATGGCCCGGTGATCTATCGGTTTGCCCGTCAGAGGGGCCTGCAAGATGCCGATGCGGCCGATCTCATGCAGGATGTGTTGCGCAGCGTAGCCCGCCACGTCGGAGAGCTGGAATACGATCCCCGCAAGGGAACCTTCCGCGGGTGGTTGTACACCATCACCCGCAACAAAATTTACAACTTCCTGCTGGCCCAGCGGCGCCGGCCAAGGGCTAGCGGTGATGACAACCATCAGGAACGTTTGGATGCCGCACCGGCCCGTGAAACCAGCGACTCTCCCGAGGCCCAATGGGAGCGAGAATACCAGCGTCAATTGAGCTGGCAAGCGATGGAGCGCGTGCGCCATGAGTTCCAACCCAACACCTGGCAAGCCTTTTGGCTGACCGCTGTGGAGGGGCAAGCCGCCGCAATCGTGGGCGAACAGCTCAAAATGTCCCCCGGTGCGGTCTATGTCGCCAAGTGCCGTGTCCTGGCACGCTTGCGCGAAGAAGTGCAACGACTCCTCGCGGAAGAGGACGACTGATCCTCACGGAGAATCTTCCGATGCCGCCACGAAACCCGTTGCTTCAGCGATGTCCCCCCGCTGCCCCCGTCTCGCGGTCCGCGGCCGCTCAGACCCCACAGGCCGCGGACGATACGGAGGAACCCCGGCAGCATGACAACCACCGTTGCTCCCCGCTTTGTCATGAAAAGCCTCGCTTCCCCTGTGGTAAATCCCAGCAGCGGCTTTTACCCCCGCGAAGGCCAAGAGAAGTAAAACAGCGGGGCGAAAACATGACAGCGGAAATGGAGGGCGGCCTCGCGTGAACCCGAAAGGATCGCCCCAAGGACAAGGATCATGAACGAAGTGATACCAGCGGGCGAATGCCTGGCAGAAGGGGAATTGGAGCGGCTGGTGCGCGGCCGCTTGAGCGCCAGTCGGGCTGCCTGGGCTGCCGACCATTTGACCCAGTGCCGCCACTGCCAGCAGCGGCTGGAAGCTCTCAGCGCGGGAAGCGAATCCTTGACCGCCGCCCTGCGCGAGCTGGCGCATTGGGACTTGCCCCGTGATTCCGCCTACTATCGCGCCCTGGCCGCAGTGGAACAAGAGTTGCGCCGGACGGCCGCTTTCGCCTCTCCGTCCCAGGAAGCCGCGGCGGAGGATTTCCGCTTCCTGCTCCCTTCGGAGGAACCGGGGTTCCTGGGCCGCCTTGGTTCCTTTCGCATCCGGCGGCTCTTGGGGCGGGGCGGCATGGGCGTGGTTTTCCAGGCGTATGACCCGGACTTAGACCGCGAAGTGGCCATCAAGGTGATCGACCCGCGTCTGGTCGGCAACGAGGTGGCCCGCCAGCGCTTCTGCCGCGAGGCCCGGGCCGCTGCCGCCGTCACACATGACCACATCGTGGCCGTGCACCAGGTGGCAGAGGATGAACATTCCGGCCTTCCTTACTTGGTCATGCAACTGGTGCAGGGTGAATCCCTGGAACAACGCCTGCGCCGGGTGGGAAAGCTGGACGGAGTTGCCGTCGCCCGTATGGGCATGCAAGCCGCCGCTGGTCTGGCCGCAGCGCACGCCGCCGGACTGGTCCACCGCGATGTCAAACCCGCCAACATCCTCCTGGAAGCCCCCCACGATCGCGTGAAACTGACCGACTTCGGCCTGGCCCGCGCTGTGGAGGATGTCCGCCTGACCGGCACGGGCATCGTCGCCGGTTCCCCCCTCTACATGTCCCCCGAACAGGCTCGTGGCGAAGCCGTCGATCACCGCACCGACCTCTTCAGCCTCGGTACCGTCCTTTACGAAGCCCTTAGCGGGCAGGCCCCCTTCGCCGCCTCCAGCCCCCTGACTGTCTTGCGACGCATCACCGACGAGGAACCGCTCCCCCTCACTCAGCTTGAACCGGCGGTCTCCCGTGAACTCGCCCAAATCATCCACAAACTGCTCGCCAAGCGCCCGGAGGACCGCTATCCCACCGCCTTGGCCGTAGCCGAAGACTTCGCCCGCGAACTGGCCCGGCAGCAGCAGCTCAGCCCTTTGGAACTTCCCGCCGGCGTCTGCGTCGATAGTCAATGCTTTGTCACGTCACCTTCCCGCTTGCCCTGGGCGAATTGGAAGAAACATTGGGGACACTGGTCCAGCCGCCTGCGATCCCTGCGCGGTCTGCTCCCCTGGCTCGGCGGAATGCTCCTCGGTGCAGCCCTGATGGCCCTGCTTCAGGGACCGCCGGTTCCCTCCGAGCGGATCGTCGAAGTGCCCCTGCCCCGCACCAGCGGTCCGCCCCCGCAGATCGTTCTGGACGGCCAAGCCGGCAGCGTCTGGAGTCTGGCCTTCGCCGCACCGGATCGCCTCGTCGTCGGGGCGGAAGACGGTTCCCTGCGCCTCTGGGACTTGCGCCGCGCCGCCGACGGAGCTGAGGGACTGCTCAAAACCTTTGAACCTCGCCAAAACGGCAATATCTGGAGCATCGATGTCTCCCCGAAAGGCAAATACATGGTTTCCGCCTGCGACGACTCCGCCGTCGTCCTCTGGAACCTTCAAACCCTCCGCTTTGAAGGCCTCAAATTCCCTCACCCTCACTCCGCCCGCTCAGCCGCCTTCAGTCCTAACGGCCGCTTCCTGGCCACCGGCGATCGCAATTCCACCGTCCGCTTGTGGGACCTCGACACTCAGGTCCCCGTCGAATTGCTCGGCCACCGCGGCACCATCCACGCCCTCGCCTTTAGCCCCGACAGCCGACGGCTCGCCAGTGCCGCCTCCGATGGTACCGTCCTCCTCTGGAGCCTCGACGATCAACAATGGCTCCCCCGCGAAGGTCTCGAACATGACCTCCGCCTCGCCGAACATCGCGGACCTGTTTACGGCGTCACCTTCTGCCCCCAGGGCGAACATCTCGCCACCTGCGGCTGGGATGGCACCGTCCGCCTCTGGGATGCCACCAACGGCACGCAACTGCTCAGCCTCAAAGCCCATGATGGCGACGCCTGGGCCGTCAGCTTCGGCGCCCAGGGACAATGGCTTGCCAGTTGCGGCTCCGATGGCGCAGTCAAAGTCTGGAAAGTCCCGGAAGGGCGCGAAATTTTCGCCTGGCGCGGCGAACGGGGCATCCATACCGTCCGCTTTGGACCCGATGGGCACACCCTCGCCGCCGCCGGTCGCGATGGCCTCGTCCGCCTCTGGCGGCTCCCCCTCTCCCTGCCCCACAACGACCCCTCCCATCCCCCACCCCCTTGATTCACACCACCCAGGACTTCTCTAATACCCGCCGCTAAGTTATCGAGCCGTCACGGCTGTTGACTCTCCGTTGTCAGTCAGCGGATATGGTGCGGTGCCGAACGACGGGCATCTCAAGAGCTCTGCAAATCTATGGCTGCTTGCCATCGACAGGCGACCTATACGCCTTATTTCTCGGAGTTCCCCCGGAATCTCTCTAGCCCATCCTTCCTGGCTGTCTCTTCCTGACGGACCCCCGGCAAAAAAATTTGGGATTTTTTCCTTGACGCTGACTTTCCCGTCGAATACCATCATGACAATCCACGATCTGGCAGCAAAACGGATCGTCCCATGTCTGGCTCGCAACGCACAACACGCACTATGGGCTGGCTGGCTGGCTGGCTGGCTGGCTGGCTGGCATAGGACCGCCCCTCGTAGGTCTTGTCCTATTGGCGGCGGCGGGACTGAAGCTGGCCGGCCAAGCAGTCTCCCCCTTCGCGCAGCAGGGAATCCTGACGGCTCCCCACCTCCAAGCCCTCGCTGTGGTCTGGGAGATTCTCCTGGGAGTCTGGCTCATTTCTGGGGTGTATCGCCCAGCGGCCTGGCTGGCGGCGGTGGGCACGTTTAGTCTCTTCGCCCTCATCAGCGGCTATTTGGGGTGGATGGGTCAGGCGAATTGCGGCTGCTTTGGGGTGATTCGGGCCAGTCCCTGGGCGGCCTTCACCATTGATGTCATAGCACTGACGTTGCTCCTGCTGGCACGAGTGAACCGATCAACAGTTTCCCCCGCACCTCAGGAAGCACGAGGGGTTGGCTTTGCCGGTCTGCTCGTCGGTGCGGTTCTGATCCTGACGTTGCTGGCGGTTGGAGCATGGTTACGTTATGGCTCTTTGGAGGCGGCCCTGGCTCGCTTGCATGGCCAGTCCCTCTACGCCCCGACCTATGTCGATTTTGGTTCTGCTTCTGCTGGTCAAGAATTGGTTCAGGACATTATCCTTACCAACTGGACAGATGCTCCCATCCGTGTGATCGGTGGGACTTCGGATTGTTCCTGTGTGACGACTTCGAGCTTGCCCTTGACCATTCCGCCGGGGGAAAGGCGGGCGGTGCGGGTGGTGCTGCGGCCACCGGGGGCGGTGCGGGGTTGGTTGACGCGGCGGGCGGAGTTGTGGACGGATTGCGAGCGTCAGCCGGTGGTACGGTTGGTGGTGGGGTGTCGTGTGGAGTGAGGGAACAACCTGTTTGTGGGGCCGTTGCTCCGTCAAGAGGCGAGCGGTTCTGGTGAGAGGGAACAACTTTCGGGGCGGTCCCGGAAGTGAGAGTGAGGTTGGTGAGTTGCTGGTTGTGGGAGGATTGTTTATGATGCGGGTGTATGGTGGGCTGTCGCAGGTATGTGGTTCGCTGGCGTTGGCGGTGTTGCTGGTAGGATTGGCCGCTTGGAGCAGCCATGCGGTAGGGCAAGTCAGAGGACCGACGGGATGTAGAGATTTTTGCAAGATGTATCAAAACAACGAGGCATTCCAAGATTGCTTTAATGCTTGCATGAACGGTGCTCCGTATGTGTGCGGAGACAATAGACCAAGTTGTCAGGGGAGTTCTTGTATAGGAACAGTAGGTGTTATGGCAGGTTGTGGAGCTCCAGACAGGAAATGTGGAGATACGCCTAATGGCTACCTGTGTGCTCAATATTGCTTTTGCAAAGGTTATGGTGCGCAAGATGGTGGATTTGTTTGCCATTGTATAAATAAGTAACAGAGGAGATGGGTCAGTTATTTTCGGGTAGAACGGTTTGCACCGATGAGTGGATGTGGTGCAGACCCACATGAATCATCCAGTCTCTGGGAGCAAAAGCATGTCCAGTCACCCTTGGATCCTCGGCGTCGTTGTTGTCGTAGGGACGATGCCATTTAGGACCTTAGGTCAGGCAGAACAGTCGCTCGACTTCAAGAAGGATGTGCTGCCCCGCCTCCGCTCCTCCTTTTTCCCGGAGGATATACCCGCCATTTCGATCAAATGTCGCATGACGGTGGAGCCTAGAGATGATACACCCTCAGAGACGCGCGAGGCGGTTTATCGCTTTTCACCCCGAGGCGGTTTAGTCACGCATTTACGTTGGGATAAGCCTTACATCGATGGTTACAATCCCTGGTATGCTTTTCGCATCGAACGTCCGGCTGAAGAAAAAGACTGGAAATTGGTATCCCTGTGGATGGCGGGAGACCCAGGATACGAAGAATATGTCGATAGTATTAAGTTGCAAGTGAAAGAGAGGGCGCGGATTCCACCGGTGGGTATCAAGGGTGTGAGTTTAGTGGAATTAGCTACGTTTCGGTCATTTCGGCTCACGGAATGCAAACGGGTTAACAGAGCAGGGCGAGAGTATATCCAGGTTAGCTTTGAGATTCAACCGAGTCGGGAGGAAGCTGAGCGGTATCCCGTCGCTGCCTGGGAGGGATTGGAGTTTTTACGTCATGCTACGATTATTATCGATCCGCAAATGTGGATCACGGTTGAGCGTGTGACGCAACACTTGGGTAATATCAGAGGAGATTCAAAGGTTTACATTAAAAATAATATAGAATATAGATTTAATTCTAAGGATCAATTGATAGGTTATAATATTCATGCAGAAATAACAGAAGTATCGCAAAAGCGCCGCGATGTGATTCCACGGACACCGACATCCGTAACACGGATCGAGACGATAGTTGAGACGCCGGAGGATATACCGGATCGGGAGTTTATGTTGACGGCGTTTGGGTTGCCGGAGCCGAAGGGGGTGAAGGTGCCGGGTCCCTGGATTCCGCCGTACGTTTGGTTGATCGTGGCCGGAGTGGTATTAGCCGTGGTAGCTGACATTTTTCGTCGATTGGCTCGTCAGCGGGGTGGGTCTCAGGAAGCAACGTGATTATGTCAAGATCTGCGGGGAGGGATGGCCATGACTCGTCCTCGGTGGGGGTTTAGTCTTATCGAAGTGGTGGTGGTCATCGCTATCGTCGCGCTTCTGGCAGGTCTGCTGTTGTCGGCAGTGCAGCAGGTTCGGGGTGCAGCGGCCCGGATGCAATGTCAGAATCATCTGCGGCAACTGGCTTTGGGTTGTCACCATTATGCCGCGGCAAAGGGTCAGTTGCCGCCGGGGGTGGTGATTGGCAACGGAAAGCCGGAGCAAGTGCCGATGTTTTGTTCGACCTGGCTAGTACACATTCTGCCGTATATAGAACAGTCGGCGGTGTGGGAACAGGTCCAGGCGGCTTATCGGGCCGATCCGAGTCCCTTCGGTTCGGCGCATCAGGCGGTGGCTCAGGTGGTGATTCCTGTGTATGGATGTCCATCAGATAGTCGGGTGTCAAGTCCACAGGTGATTCCGGACAGTCATTTGGTGAAGTCGCTGAGTAGTTATTTAGGGGTGATGGGGGACAATTATGCCAGTGGAGATGGAGTGCTTTATACCGATTCTCAGGTCAAGATGGTGGATATCCGGGATGGGACGAGTCAGACGTTGCTGATAGGGGAACGGCCACCGGCGGCGAATCTGACGTTTGGTCGGTGGTATAACGGTCGAGGTCAGGCGTTTACCGGTTCGTTGGATGCGATTTTGGGGGTACGGGAGATCAATTTGCGACCGCAGGGGATTCCGGATTGTCCGCGGGTGGTGTATCGGTTTGAGCCTGGGGATTTTTGGGATAATTGTGATGTGTTTCATTTTTGGAGTCCGCATAGTGGTGGGGCGAATTTTGCGTGGGCGGATGGTTCGGTGCGGTGGATTCCATATTCGGCGGCTCGATGGATGCCGGCTTTGGCTTCGCGTGCCGGAGGAGAGGTGGTGGAACTGCCAGAGTGAAGAGGGGTTGTTGTGTCCGTTCGAGGTTTGTGAATAAGTGTGACATATGTTTGTTTGATCAGTCAGGATCATGGAGCCGAGGGTGGGGGGAGTTGGGCTGGGGATAGAAAGGGAAGACGATTCCCTGCGGTTTGAGATCGTCGGGGGTGTGAGGTCGTCGGGAGTTGGGGATTCAGCGGGGCCAGTGGAATTGAGGATGTTGTTGGCGCCACCGTGTGAGGCGTTCGGCCTGGGGTCCGCTGGAACAGGCGGCGGTGAGGGTCTGTCCGATGAAGTGGACTGCTTCGACGAGGCGTTCATCGGATTCGGCACAACTGAGGCGGAGAAATCCGAGTCCGGAAGGGCCAAAGCATTCGCCCCCTAAGCAAGCGACCCCTCGACGTTCGTCGGCAGCTTCCAGCAAGAACATGGCTAGGCCGTGGGAGGTCAGACCGAAGCGTTGACACCAGAGGCGCAAATCGGGGAAGACGTAGAAGGTGCCGGCGGGGCGGCGGACGCGGACACCTTCCAGGCGGCTCAGTTCGGTGACGAGCAGGTTGACTTTGGCGCGGAATTGGTTCATTTGTTCATTCCGAGTGGGTTCGTCCAGTTCCAGGGCGGCCTGGGCGGCCTTCTGGACGAAGGGGGGCACACAGGAAAGGGACGTGTTCAGAAGTTTGCCGAAGACCTGGATGACCGGTGGGGGAGCGACGGCGAAGCCGCAGCGCCAGCCGCTCATGCTGTAGCTCTTGGAGAAGGTGTAGGCGGCGACGGTGCGTTCCCGCAATTCCGGCAGGCTCAGGGGGGTGTGGTGTTTCCCCTCCCAGACCATGTGGCAGTAGGGTTCGTCCGAGAAGAGGAGGACGGGGGTGCCGCGGAGGAGGTCGGCGAAGGCGCGGAGGTCATCGAGGAGCAGGATGCTGCCGGTGGGGTTGTGGGGGGAGTTGAGGAAAACGGCTTTGGGGCGGCTGTGCTGGCGGAGGAAGCGGGCGAGGTCGTCGGGGTCGGGGCGGAAGTGACGCTCCGGCCGCAGGGGGGCAAGGACAGGGATAGCCCCGCGGCGGAGGATGTTGGGGAGGTAGGTCGGGAAGGCGGGTTCAAAGACCAGGACGGCGTCGCCGGGTTCGAGGAAGGCTTCGCAGAAGAAAGTTTGGAAGATTTTGGCCCCGGCGCCGACGGCGATGTGGTCAGCGGTCAGGTCGAGGGCGAATTCGCGGTTGAGGGTCTGGGCGATGGCGGCGCGGAATTCAGGCAGTCCGAGGGAGGGGGCGTAGCGGGTGTGACCGGCGTCGAGGGCAGCGTGGGCAGCAGCCAGGGCATGCGGCGGGGTGGGGAAAGGACTGTCGCCGATCTGGAGTTCGATGACCTCCTTGCCAGCGGCGCGGAGGCGGCGGGCCACGGCCAGCACGTCGAAGGCGGTTTCGCTGGTCAAACCAGCGGCGAAGGCGGAAAAGGCCCAATTCATGGAATGATCTCCGTCGGGCGGGGTCAATAGGACCGCGGAAGCGTGGGGCGCTCGTCGGAGCGGTTGCTTCCGGCGGAACGGCGGCTTTCCCCGTGGTCTCGTCCTTTACTTCAGCGCGTTTGTCCTTTACTGCTGCAAGTTGATGGCCCGTGCCAGGGGTTGAAGCACCTGGGGCAGCACCGCCCCCTGCATTAGCTCTTCGAGGATGCGCCGCTGATTATGGTAGGAATCGATGAAGTTGGCGAAGGGCTGCTTATTCCAGAGCTGCCGCACGGTCAGGTAGAGGGAGATCGGGGCGTCCGGCGAAGCCTGGCCGTTGCGGAGGTGGTAGGCATTGGTGCGGGTTTCGATGTGCAAGCGGGCCTGCAACTGGAAGGTGTCGTCGAGGGCCAATTGCAGGATCGGCTGGTAATGCAGGACGGAGGCGCCCGGCATCTGGCTGAGGGCTTCCAAAGGGGTGCCGCTGGCGATGGCTTCCAGGACCAGTTGATCGTGGTTCCCCTGGTAGATCAGGTCGAAGTGGTACATGACATCCAGGGATTCGGTTTGCAGGCCGCTGAGATCGAGGTGGAACGGGGCCAGTTCCAGGATGCGGGTGATGTGTTCATCGGCGGCTTCGAGCGAGGGGGGATTGACGAAGCCACAGCAGAGGCGGCGGCGGTCCAGGGACACCCAGCGGTAGCTGCCGCTTTCCCGCTCTTCTTGGAGGAAGTAGTCCTCCTCGGCGCGCTTCTCGAATTCAGTCATGCTCGGCTGAACCTTTTGGATCGCCTCGAAGAAGTGCAGGACCGTTTCGCGGCCAGTCGGCATGTCCAGCTTGGAGTGCAGATACAGGGTGACCCCGCATTCATCGCACAAGGAAGCGTAGGGGTTCATGAGAAGGCCTCCGCGATGGTGCACCGTGGCAGAAGAAAACCTCCCGGAGGAGGACCGCCCGCGTTCGCCGTTACAGGACAGGAAGAACCGCGGTTGTCGCCGGCGGAGGAGAGGAGCCGGGATGCTAAACCTCTCCTCCCGCGCGGCCAGTATCCAGCCGAAGCGCCCGCAGGTGTGGTGTTGTTATTGTTCGTTCCGAGGTGTCAACTAGCAAGGTTGGCAGAGAGCGTGGCAGGGGGGCAGTGCTGGGGCGAACGGCAAATGCCGCCGCTCCGGGACCGGGCACCAGCGGCCTCTGGAGAGTGGGGAGCCGCCAGCGGTGAACCAGAGCAGGGAGGGGGAAATCGGCGGGAAGTAGGAGGTTGGGGGGCCGGAGCTGTCACAGCCGTGCCAGTGGGGTGAGGGTTTCGCCGGGGCGGGGCGGAGTCGGGGCGGCGGCGGATGAAACGGGGTCGGCGGCTTCGGCAACGGGCAGCGGCTCCGGAGCCATTTTCCCCAAGGCGCTGAGCAACTGGCCGGCCCAGCGATAGATGTTGTGTTCCAGAACCTGGGTCCGCAGGCGGCGCATCCGACGCTCTTGCTCTTCGACCGGCATGGTCAGGGCTTGGTACAAGCCTTGGGCCAACTCTTCCACGTCGAAGGGGTTGACCAGGACGGCGTCGGTCAGTTCGCGGGCCGCTCCGGTGAAGCGCGACAGGACCAGCACGCCGCGCTCATCCTCGCGGGTGGCGACGAATTCCTTGGCCACCAGGTTCATGCCGTCGTGCAGGGAGCTGACCACGCAACCGGCGGCCATGCGGTAGAGCAGGGTGATCTCCTCCGGTCCGAGATGCTCCTGGAGCAGAACCACCGGCTGCCAAGAGGGGGTGCCGTGTTCCCAATTGATCCGGTCGGCCAGTTCCTGGACTTCCTCGGTCAGGTCGCGGTAGGCCGGTAGATGGGTGCGGCTCGGCGCTCCGACCTGGAGGAAGTGGAAGGTGCCCCGGAGCTGGGGATGCTTGCCCAAGAGGCGATCCAGGGCGAGCAAGCGTTCGGGGATGCCCTTGGTGTAATCGAGGCGGTCCACGCCGACGAGCAGGGGGCGCTGGCCGAGGCGGAACTTTTTGCGCAGCCGGGCGGCCCGGCTTTCCCACGTGCTGCCAAGATAGCGGCGGGGCAAATCGGTATCGACACTGATGGGGAAGGGGCGCACCTGGGTTTCGTGCCCGCCGCGGGTGATCGAGAACGTCTCCCGGTTCCAGCGGCACTCCAGGGTGCGATCGACGCATTCGAGGAAGTTGTTGCAGTCATGCTGGGTGTGGAAGCCGAGCAGGTCGTTGCCGAGCAGGCCGTCCAGAATCTCCCGCGCCCAAGGGCAGACCAGGAACTTGTCCACGTTCGGCCAGGGGATGTGCCAGAAGTGGGCGATGGCCAGATCAGGCCGGGCTTCCTTGAGCAGGCGGGGCAGCAGGGCAAAGTGATAATCCTGGACGAAGATCAGGGCTGGGCCGTCCTGCGCTTCCTCCAGAACGGCCGCAGCGAATAGCTCGTTGACCTGGCGGTAGGTCTGCCAATGCTGAGGGTCGAAAAGGGGGCGGCAGAAGACTTCATGGCACAGCGGCCAGAGGCAGCTATTGGCGAAGCCGTAGTAGTAGCCTTCCTCCTGTTCCCGGCTCAGCCAGACGCGGCGGAGGGTGTAGCGGGGATCATCGGGGGGCACGCCGACGCGGCCCGCCTCGTCACACACTTCCCGATCAGCTTCGCCGGAACCGTGCGCCACCCAGACCCCGCCGCAGGCTTGCATCACGGGGTCCAGCGCCGTCGTCAAACCGCCGGCCGGGCGAATCCAATCGATCTCCCCTTCCCGGTAGCGGTGAATATACGGCTCGCGGTTCGCCACGATGATCAAGCGGGCGCCGCCCAAACGGGTCCGCGCCACTTCCAGCAGACGGTGCTTATCCCAAGCCATCGATGTCCTCCTCGGAAGGTCTCCGATTCCAGATGTTGCTCAAGCTCCGACTGCGCGGAGAGCGGTACGACCCAACGACGCAAAGCACACAGTCATCCGTGACTCAGCAAACACGGTGCCGCGGATCATCCCCACTGCCTGGCTGAACTTGATCCCCAAGAGCGGCGGAACCTCCCACTCGGCTGGCCCAGCGTTTGCAGAATCCCCTCCGGATCTGCGGCATAAAATGCCATACCGCAACGGCTTGAACCGCGCGTGCGGACGGCGGGCGGCGGAAACCCTCCGGCTGCACCAAACCTGCGGCGAATTGTGCAAATACGACCGCCCAGACATCAGCCGCTTAGGATTGGTTTCGCGGGGTTACGCTGCCCCGTCCGATGTTCAGAAACTGGCCGAGATTTGTTCAGAAATTGGACAGCCGAAAGTGGCCTTGCGGGAAAACGTAAACGTTCCTGAGGGAAAACGTACACCTTCTCCGACGTGCCGGGGCAGACTTCGCTGAGTCTCAAGGGGCCTGGCTGGCTCCCAGGAAGCGCCCCAGGGAGTGCTAAGGTTCCTCGGAGCTGTGAGGCGGCAGGGGAAGCGGGCAAGATAGCATGGAAGGATTGCCATGGGGAAGAGGTCGTGTCATGGTGAGAATAGGGGAAGTCCGAGAGGCGGGAGCAGGAGGAGCGGGGATGCGGACGTACATGATGGCCCAGTTGACCGCTCCGGTGGCGGGTTTGAGCGTACTGCTATTGGGTTTGGCGGTGGTGGCAGCGTGGTACGTGCAGGACATGCAAGCGCGGGCGTCCGGCCCGATTGCCAGCAGCGTGGCCAGCGTCACGGCGGCGCAGGAGTTTGAAATCGTCATCCGGGAAGTGACGGACATTCTCTACCGGGCGATCATTCACTTGCAGGATCGGGAGCTGGAAGAGCGTCTGCCGTGGCTGCGCCGCCGGGCGGATGAGGCCCTGGCCCATGCCGAGGAGGCGGCCCGCACGGACACGGAGCAGCAGCTCATCGTCCGGGTCCGGGAAGGGTACCAGCATTTCTTCGCGGAGTACGACCGCATCCGGGCGCATCCGCCTCCCCAAGGGCGCTATCCGGAGATCAGCCGCCTGCTCGATACGGTGCTGAGCGAGGAGATTCTCAAGCCGATCCATGAGTATCTGCGGCATAACGAAGCGATGCTCAAGCAGGCGAGCGCGACCAATGAGCATTTGGCGCAGCGGCTGAGCATCGGGCTATTGGTGGTGGGCCTGTTCGGTTCGATCGGCGGGCTGTTGGGAGGCTGGGTGATCGCGGGGGGCGTCCGCCGCGCTCTTTTGGAAAATGAGATGCAGTGGCTGCTGACGGTAGAGCGGCTCGACGAGGTGCTCCAACAGTCGGGCCAGGCGGTGGAAGGGCCGGTGGAAGGGGGTGATCCGCTGGCGCGTTTCCAGGCTTCGCTGGCGGCGGTGTTGCAGCGCTTGCAGCAGACCCAGCGGGATGCCCTGCGCGCGGAGCAACTGGCCTGGATGGGCCGGATGGCCGCCAGCATCGCCCACGAAATCCGCAATCCGCTCATGGCGATCAAGCTGCTGATTCAGACCGCGGGGGAACGGCCCGGCGGACCGCACCTGCGCCCGCGCGACTTCCAGGTGCTGGAAGAAGAGATCGCCCGGTTGGAACAGATCGTGGCCGGCTTTCTGGACTTCGCCCGCCCGCCGCGCCCGCATCCCCAAGCGGTGGATGTCGTCGCGGCTACTGCCGCCGCCCTAGAGAACATTCGCCCCAAGGCCGAGAGCCAAAATGTCGCCCTCCGCCTCGATGGCGGCGAACTTCCCCTTGTGGTGCAAGTGGACCCGAACCAGCTGCGCCAGGTCCTCTTGAACCTGCTGTTCAACGCCTTGGAAGCCCAGCCGGACGGCGGGGAAATCGAAGTCAGCGTCCGCCTGGATCGCCTCACGCCGGCTCAGCCCCATTGGCTGCTCAGCGTCGCGGACCGTGGGCCAGGGTTGCCGGAGGTGGGAGAGCGCATCTTCGAGCCGTTCGTCAGCACCAAGGAATCCGGCTTGGGTTTAGGGCTGTCGATTTGCCGGCGGATTGCCGAGATGCACGGGGGAACGCTGACGGCGGAGAATCGGCCTGGCGGCGGAGCGGTGTTCACCCTGCGCTTGCCGTGCCAGCCGCCCTTGGCCCCGCCGAACGGGACGAGGGAAGGAACGGGAGAAGCCGACCGCCTGGAAGCCGCCCCGACTCCCCGCGCTCCGGTCCCGGCGCCGGCCCTGCCCCGCCCGCGCCCGGATCGGCAGCCCCCCACTCGGCCCATCGCCGAGCAAACCTAGCAACCCCTGGCGGAGCAAGTCGAACACCCGGAGGGTGTACCCGTGGCGAAACTGCTGATCATCGACGACGAAACGAACATTCTCTACTCGCTGCAAGAGGGCTTGGCCAGCGAAGAGCTGAGCGTGGTGACCGCCAAGACGGCGCGGCGCGGCCTGGCTCTGTTGGCCCGCGAACTGCCCGATGTGGTCATCCTCGATGTCCGCCTGCCGGACATGGCCGGCCTGGACCTCTTCGACCGAATCAAGGAACAGGCCCCGCGGGTACCGGTCATCATCATCACGGCCTATGCCACCACGGAAACCGCCATCGAGGCGATGAAGCGGGGCGCCTTCGACTATCTGCTCAAGCCGGTCGATCTGCATCACCTGCGCGATGTGGTGCACAAGGCGATCGAATTGCGGCGGATGCAGTCCGTGCGGGCGGTGTTCGACCAGCCGGAAAGACCGGGGGAGGACCCGATCATCGGCCACTCGCCGGCGATGCAGGAGGTGTACAAGGCCATTGGCCGCATCGCCCCGCAAGATGTCAACGTGCTCATTCTGGGAGAAAGCGGCACGGGCAAGGAGCTGGTGGCCCGCGCCCTCTACCAGCACTCCCGCCGGGCGGATCGCCCCTTCCTGGCCATCAATTGCGCCGCCATTCCCGACTCGCTGCTGGAAAGTGAGTTGTTCGGCCATGAGAAAGGGGCCTTCACCGGGGCGGACCGGCAGCGCATCGGCAAATTCGAGCAAGCCCACGGCGGCACCCTCTTCCTCGACGAAATCGGGGACATGTCCCCCGCCACGCAGGCCAAGGTCCTGCGTGTGCTTCAGGATCAGCAGTTCGAGCGTGTCGGCGGCAGCGAAACCATCGCCGTGGATGTCCGGGTGATCGCCGCCACCAATCAGAAGCTGGAAGCCCTGGTGGAACAGGGCCGCTTCCGCAGCGATCTGTACTACCGCCTCAACGGCGTGACCATCCACCTGCCTCCGCTGCGGGAGCGCAAGGAGGACATTCCCTTGCTGGTGGACCACTTCCTGCGCCTGGCCAACCGCAAGCTGGAGAAGAACGTCAAAGGCGTGGCCCCGGATGCCCTGCGCATTCTGGAGGCTCACGACTGGCCGGGAAATGTCCGCGAATTGCAAAACGTCATCCGTTACGCCGTGATCCAGGCGGTGGGCGAAGTGCTGACGGTGGATTGCCTGCCGGCGTCGGTCCGCGGTGGACCCGCCCCCCAAACCGGCCGCTCCGCCGAAGACCCCCTCGATGTCCGCCGCCTCGTCCGGGACATGCTCGCCTTCGGCACCCCGGACATCTACCGCCGCGTCATCGCCGAAGTGGACCGTGTGGTCCTCGAAGAAGTGCTCCGCCACGTCGGCGGGAATCAGGTCCATGCCAGCGAGTTACTCGGCATCTCCCGCACCACCTTGCGCGCCAAACTCGCCGCGGACAAAACTTCCATCCTGCACGGCCCCTTGCCGGAAAACTCCTGAGCCTGGCCCTCTGGACTTTCCCTCGGCCCCTGAGGTCCGCGGCGTTTCCCCTTTGCTGACTCAGTTTCTGCTTTTTCCTCTTCGCCGCAGGTTTTCCCTTTTTCGCTGCCACCGTTTTCCTCTTCGCCGTAGGTTTTTCCCTCTGCGCCGCGGGCTGGTCTTTCCAGATTTTTCACCTGCTTTCCAGATTTTTCACCCGAATTTTGCAGGTTTCCCAACTCCCGGAGGTGGGGCGGAAGAGGGGTGGAGAAAAAATGTCACGAAAAGTCAGAATCTGCTTGCAGGACGGCCAGGAACGTTTATAGTGATGGGAACACAGAGAGTTCCAGTTCAAGGGACGATGTGCTGGCTCATCCCCTGCGGTGGGTACCTGCTCCAGCGGTCGGACGGGGCCGGAGGTGACGACGGGCGGCACAGACAAGGCCGAAGGGTTTTTGCGAAGGTTGGTTTGGGTATGGCTACGAACATCTATGTGGGCAACCTGCCCTGGAGCACGACGACGGAGGACCTCTACGCCCTGTTCCAGCAGTACGGGGTGGTGAGCCGGGCCCAAGTGATCATCGACCGGGAGACGGGGCGATCGCGGGGCTTCGGGTTCGTGGAGATGCCGAACGAGGAGGAAGCCCAGGCGGCGATCGCCGCGCTCAATGAGGCCCAGTACCAGGGTCGGCCGCTGACGGTGAATGTGGCTCGGCCACGGGAAGCGGGCGGCGGACGGGGAGGACCCCGGCGGGGCGGCGGCTACGGCGAACGCCACGGCGGCGGGGGCGGCGGCTACGGCTACGGTCGGGAGCGCTATTGATTCCCTTCCTGCCGATTTTTCCGAACCTGTTGCCCCTTTTCCCGAATCTGTACCATTAGACAGTGAGGCGGCCTCCGGTCATCCCCGGTCACCGGAGGCAGCACCGTTTTGTTTCACTCCCCAGCAAGTACCGGGGTGGCATGCGAGGGTTGACTCATGGCGAAAGAAGAGGGGATCGAAGTCGAAGGCCGGGTCAAAGAGGCCCTGGCGAACACCCAGTTCCGCGTCGAACTGGACATCGGCGGTGAAGTCATTGCCCACGTCTCCGGCAAGATGCGCAAAAACTTCATCCGCATCATTCCGGGAGACCGGGTCAAGGTGGAACTTTCCCCCTACGATCTCAAGCGCGGGCGCATCACCTACCGGGCCAAGCAGTGAAGGCCGGGCGGTTCCGCTCCCGCGGCGATCGTTCCTGTGAAATTCCTCCCACGGGCAGATTCTCAGTCGATCCACGCCACCGCTTTGGAGGTGAGCCGAGGAGAGCGTCTGGCCGAAGAGGCGTTGTCGCTCGGCTAGCTTGCCGCTTGGCATTGGCCGCACTTCCCCATCCCAAGAGCCTCAGGATTACCGGCATCCCCGGTCGCGTGAATCCGCCACGGCGGGTGCACTTCCGCTTGCCTTCTCGTCGCCCCACCGCTCCCCTGGGCCCGTACTTTTCCGACAGGCAACCTCCGGTTGCGTTGGTCTCTTTCACTCTTGGCTTTGGCGGGGCAAGCACTTGAGACAATCTGGACGAGCGGAGGTATTTTTTACTTGACGCAGGGGGGCTGCTTTGTCAAACTTATCCCTGTCGCCTGTCCCCCTTGGGGGAATGGAAGTTTCCCCCCATTGTCCCAGCCACGGAGGGTGCAAGCATGTTATTCACAGCAGAAGCAAAAGCGCAAGGCTGGCGAGCGGTGGCCGTCTTCGACGATGGCCGTCCGGAAGGTTTGGTCTTCGTGGGCCGTTCCTCCACGCATGTGCGGCAGGAGTACGCCGCCGCCTTCCTGGAACTCTACGACGAGGAGGATCGCGCCCACGTGACGGCCATCGAGCTACAGCAGTGGGTAGGGGCGCCGGATGCCGGCTACTGGACGAAGAAGAACACGCTCAAGATTCCGGTGCCGAGTAAAGCCGCGGTCAAGGTGAAGGCCGCCGCCTGAGACTCAGGTCTGAGAGTCAGGCCTGAAAAGTTGCCGTTCGCAACCGCCGCCTGAGATTCGCGCTGGATGCGCACCCGCTTCCCTCCGCTTGCGGGTCATCGGTGTTGGGCTAGCCGCCGCGGGGGAGGGAAGTCGAGCCGGCGGATTTCCCCCTGCGCGCTTCCTGCACCTCCTCCCGTTCTCCCCGGCCTGCCAGCGGCTACAATGGTTGGTATGGCCGATCGGGTGCCGTTACGTGTCAGTCAATTCCAGGTGCCGGTGGAAGAGCCGGAGGATGGACTGCCGGAGCAAGTGGCGGAGGCGCTGGGTCTGACCCCCGGCGACCTGCTGCACTGGCGTGTGGTGCGCAAGGCGCTCGATGTGCGAGACAAGCAGAACCTGCGCTTTGTGTACACGCTGGAGATCGAGACGACGGCGGAGGCGGCAGAGCACGCCCAGCAGTGGGTGGAGCTGACCGGCAGTCCACTGGTGGTGGCGGTGCGATCGGAGCCGCCGTTTTGCATGCCACCGCCGGGTTCGCAACCGTTGGGCAGCCGTCCGGTCGTGGTGGGGTCCGGCCCGGCGGGTCTGGTCTGTGCCTATTTCCTGGCGCTGCACGGCTATGCGCCGCTGGTGCTGGAACGGGGCGCCCCCGTTCAGGAGCGCATCCGCCATGTGCGGGCCTTCGACGCCGGCGGACCGCTGCATCCAGAGAGCAACTACCTCTTCGGCGAAGGCGGGGCGGGGACCTTCTCTGACGGCAAACTCACCTGCCGCAACTTCGGGCCGGATGCCCTGCGCGTCCTGGAACTGCTCGCCGAGTGCAAGGGGCAGCAGCCGGGCAAGCCGAACATCCTCTACTATCATCGCCCCCATCTGGGGAGCAACCGCCTGCCGGCTGTGGTCAAGGCCCTGCGACAGCGGATCGAGCGGCTCGGCGGCGAGGTGCGCTTCTACACCCGTGTCGAAGACCTGCATTTCGACAGCGGCGGCATCCGGGGGCTGAGCACCTCCAGCGGCTACCTGCCCGCCCAGGTCGTGGTGCTGGCCATCGGCCACAGTGCCCGCGATACCTTCCGCATGCTGGCCCGCCGCGGCGTACCCCTCTCCCCCAAGCCGTTCCAGTTTGGCGTACGTGTCGAACATCCCCAGGAACTGGTCAATGCCGTGCAGTATGGCCCGCGCCAGGACTATTACGTCCAGAAGCTGGGCAATGCGGACTACTCCCTCATTGTCAACGACAGCCGCTGGCCGCTTTACTCCTTCTGCATGTGTGCCGGAGGGTACATCATTCCCAGCGTGTCCGCGCCGGGGTATTTCTGCACCAACGGGATGAGTTTGAGCCGGCGGGATTCCCCCTACGCCAACAGCGGGCTAGTCACCACGTTGCCGGTGTCGGCCTTTGGCGGCAGCACCGCTTTGGCGGGAGTGGAATTGCAGGAGCGGTACGAAGCCCGCGCCTTTGAGCTAGGCGGCGGGGCGGACTATCGCTGCCCGGCCCAACTCGCCCGCGACTTCCTCCAGCAGCGCCGCTCGGCCCGCTTGCCGTCGAGCAGCTATCCGCGGGGCTTGACCAGTGCGGAATTGCGCGAGGTTTTGCCGCCTTTGGTCATCACTGCCTTGGAAAAAGGCCTGCGTGTGATGGATCGCTACTGGCGAGGGCGGTTCCTGCCGGAAGCGCTGCTGGTCGGTCCGGAAGCCCGCGGCAGCTCCCCGCTGCGCATCGACCGTGATCCGCAGACGCGGCAGTCCCCCGGCGTTCCCGGCCTCTATCCCGTGGGGGAAGGGGCAGGCTATGCCGGCGGCATCGTCTCCGCCGCCGTCGATGGCTTGCGCACCGCACGGGCCATCATCGCCACCTATGCTCCGTTGCAAGTGCCGGCCGCGGTCGGTTGATCGATGGGGAAACCGCCTCCCCGGCGAAACTGGGGACCTGAACAGAGCGGCTCCCGGTTCTCGCCGCTTTCCCTTCCTCCCTTCATCTCCTTTTTGCTTGCAATCCCTGGCGTGCCGATAGTACATTACATAACGTTCCAGTAACTGCCCCAGAATCGGGGGTGCGCCCTTTCTGTTCCGCAACGATTCCTGGAGACGCTGCCATGCGCTCGCTGCTGCTAGTGGGAATGACCGCCGCCTTGTTGGGCGGGGCGGTTTGGCTGGCTCAGACTCAATCCGCCGTGGGTCCTCAAGCGGGTGGACCTGCCGGTTCAGACCCAAACCAGATTCAGATCGAAAAAGGGGCGAAAAATCCCTGGACGAGCTTGCAGATCAACGCCGATCCGGAGCAATTCCAGTTCGCGGTGGTAGCGGACCGCACCGGGGGTCACCGCCCCAAGGTATTCTCCCAGGCGGTGCACCGCATCAACCTGTTGCAGCCGGAGTTCGTCGTCTCCGTCGGAGATTTGATCGAAGGGTACACCCTCAAGGAAGATGTGGTGACGCAGGAATGGCAGGAGTTCGACGGTTATGTCCGCCACTTCGCCATGCCCTTCTTCTATGTACCGGGGAACCACGATCTGACCAACCCGATGCAGGTCCGCGTTTGGGATGAGCGGTACGGCCGGCGGTACTATTCGTTTCTGTACAAAAACGTGCTGTTTCTTTGCCTGAGTTCCGAGTCGCCGCCGGATGGCATGGGCACGATCGATCCCCAGCAGCAGAAGTGGGTGGCGCAGGTGCTGGCGGCCCATCCCAACGTCCGCTGGACGTTCGTCTTTTTGCACAAGCCGCTGTGGACGGACCGCGACTTAGAGAAGAACGGCTGGGCGGCGGTGGAGCAAGCCTTAGCGGGGCGCAACTACACCGTCTTCTGCGGCCACGTCCACCGCTATCAGCTCTTCCGCCGCCACGGCATGGATTACTACCAGCTTGCCACCACGGGGGGCGGCAGCCGCATGCGCGGCGTGGACTACGGCGAATTCGACCACATCGCCTGGGTGACGATGAAAAAAGACCGGCCGGTCATCGCCCAGGTGCTCCTGGATGGCATCTTGCCGCCCGATCTGCGTGTCCCGGATAGCGACGAAAAGGGCGTGCCGGTCAAGAAAGTGGCCACCTATCCCGCGGGCGGTGTGGTGACGCTCAATGGCCAGCCCCTGCCGCGCGCCGCCGTGACCTTGCACCGCTACATCGAAACCAGCAAGACCTACCGTGCCGTCAGCGATGGCTGGACCGATGAGACCGGCCGCTTCCAACTGAGTACCTATACGCGCTTCGATGGCGCCCCGGAAGGAGAGTTCGTCGTCACCGTCCGCCTGGCTCCCAAACTCCTGAACCTGGGCGGACCCGCGGAAAAGTCCCCCATTCCCGAACGCTACAGCACCCCGGCGCGCTCCCCCTTGCGGGTCAAAATCACACCCGCCGCCAACGACTTGAAACTGGAGCTGACCGATTGAAACTGAAACTGACCGGCTCGTGACGGGTGCTGCCGACGATGCGAAAACAGGACTTGACCGGTCCATGACCGGCCCAGACCAATCCCACGGATTCGGGAAGCCGCGGTAAAACCAAGCTTTCCGATTCCCAGGTGCCTATCCCATGACGCGTTGGGTTCGCCTGCTCGAAGGACTCACCCTGGGGGTGATCCTCTACAGCGTTGTTATCTTCACCGTGGAGTTGGAATGGAGCGCCGAAACTGAGGAGCTGCCTCCCTTCTTCGCCTACTCGGAGCTGGCCATCACAGCCTTCTTCACTGTGGAGTATTTTGTCCGCTGGGCGGCTTCCCGCAGTTGGCGCTACCCCTTCAAGCCGATGGCTCTGGTCGACTTGCTCGCCCTGTTGCCGTTTTACCTGACCTTTCTGGTGGACCTGCGGGCCTTGCGCCTCATCCGCCTGCTGCGCCTGGTGCGGCTGCTCAAACTCTACCGTTACACAACGGCTTTGCACAGCATCCGCAACGCTTTCCACCGGGTCCGCTACGAATTCGGAGTCATCGGCTTTGCCCTCTTCACGTTGAGCTGGATCTGTGCCGTCATCCTTTACGAAAGCGAGCGGGAAGCGCAGCCGGAGGCAATGCGACACTTCTCCGATGCCGCCTGGTATGTGATCGTCACCTTGACCACGGTGGGTTACGGCGACAAAGTGCCAGTGACGCCGCTCGGCAAGCTTACCGCCGCCGCCTTGATGCTCGGCGGCCTGGGACTGTTCGGCACCTTCGTCAGCCTCATCGGCGGGGCCTTCGTGGAGGAGCTGCGCTTGCGCCGCCTCCGCCATCACCACCATCACCACCATCCTGTGCCGCTGCTGGTGCTGCCGCCGACCCAGCCGGGTGAGCCGCCCCGCTGCTTCCAGCCTCACGAGATCATCCAGGCCCTTGAACAGGGCCAATTCGCCGCCCACGACCCAGCAGCCCTCGCGGAACTCCGCCAACTCCTCCTCGCCGCCTGCCAGTGGATTGTCCACGAACAGCAGCATGTTCATCCGTCTCACCCGCCGAACTGATGCAACCGCTTCCCCCCGCCTGTTCTGCCTCGCTTCCATTCGCTTTCCCGTCCATTGAAGCTGATCGTGCCCTTGCCTTGCGGCTAGGGGTGGTGTGCAGGCTCAAGCAGCCGCTCGATCGGCCTCCGGTCGATCCGAGCGGTCACCCTCCGGCGATGAGATGTGACCATAATTTTTTCGTGGAAGAGAGGTCTATTCATCTCACAGTATGATCTTCTCTTCTCCAGCAAAAATTTAGACTATTTTTGGATATACAATTCCTTGTTCAGCGTCAGACAGTGTCATAGGATGGAGTGTCTGCCTCGCATCGTCCCTGCTGACGGGTCGCCATAACGGGAACAGGAGGGCGGAGGTGTACGCGGTTGGGGATATTGTGACGTTGAGGTGTCAGGATGAAAGCCATGGTGAAGCCTCGCCCAATTCATGCGTGGCCGGTGGGTAGGGGGGTAGAGGCAGGAGGCCGTGACTCGGAGCAGGGAGGGTGCAGGCAAGGAGCGGTGGAGCAGAGGGCACTCCGCCGGTACGGCTTCACGCTCATCGAGCTGTTGGTGGTGATCGCCATCATCGCCATTCTCATCGGGCTGCTTTTGCCCGCGGTGCAGAAGGTCCGGGAGGCGGCAGCCCGCATCCAATGCGGCCATCATCTCAAACAGATCGCCTTAGCTGCTCACAATGCCCATGATGCCCAGGGATCATTCCCGCCCGGTTTAGGGTACTGGGGAGCAAACGCCTACGGCACCTTCCATTTCCATCTCCTGCCGTATCTGGAGCAGCAGGCGTTGTATCAGCAGTCGTTTTACGCCGGGTACTATTTTGCAGGAAATCACGGGGTTTATTCTCAGCCGGTGGGGATTTACATTTGCCCGTCCGATCCCAGCGTGCCGGGGACGAAACAAGCCCAATGCTCGATGGGCAACTGGTGGGGCGTGGCCAGCTATGCCGTCAACGTCCAGGTGGTCTGCCAAGTCGATGGGAATGGCCGGCTCCGCTCACCGCAGCACGCCGCCCGCCTGCCCGCTTCGATTCCTGACGGAACCTCCAACACCTTGCTTTTCGCGGAGAAGTATGCCCAGTGCTTCAACACGAGTTATCCCTACGGGGGGAATTACTGGGCGTACTACTTCACCGGCGGGGTCCATTTGCAGCCGTATCATCCGGGGTTTGCCGTTTCCTGGAATAGTTGGAGCATCGGGCCGATGTCCAAGTTTCAGGTGCAACCGCGGCCCTACAACGGCAACTGTGATCCCACGGTTGCCAGTTCGCCGCACAGCGGCGGCATGCAGGCGGCGATGGCGGATGGCAGCGTCCGCTTCTTGTCCTCCTCGATCACTCTGTACACCTGGTGGTACCTGTGCACCCCCTCTGGAGGCGAAGTGCTGCCGGTGGATGCTTACTGAGCAGCGAGGAGTCGAGGGAAAAGATAGGAACCTCTAGTTAGACTGATGCTGGAATGAAGCAGCGACGAGACGGCCTCAGACCCACCTGTCCCCCAACTCCGCAGGAAGTTCGCCGGAGTTCGTGACCCACCGAAAGCAGAGGCCGGCAAAACGGGAACGACTCCCACGATAATGGTGGGGAAAAATTGCTGGCGAGGCGATGAACTTCAGGAGGAATCCAAAGTGGCTCGGCAACGGGTTGGCTTCGTGATACTGGCGGCGGCCTGTGTCGTTTTGAGCGGTTGCCAGCCGTCCTTGGCGACGGTGGAGGGCCAGGTGCGTTATCAGGGCCAGCCGCTGCCCGGTGGTTCGATCATTTTCTACTGCGCGGATGGACAGATTGTGCGCGGCCTGATCGCTCCCGATGGCCGCTATCAGGTGGTGAATGTGCCTTACGGAACAGCGCGGGTGGCGATCCAGGCGCACCGTGCCCAACCGGAGGGGTTGCGCCTGCCGCAAAAGCTGCCGCCGGTCAAAAACGGACCGATTAGTCCCGCCGGCTTGCCGCCGAATGATCCGCGGGTGGTACCCCTACCAGCCCGTTACGCCTACCCGGAGGAATCCGGGCTGAGCCTGCTTGTGGACCGGTCGGTGATAACTCAGGACTTTGAATTGAAACCATAATGATTATGTCATGAAAAAGTATAACTGGAGTATATGAATATGTCTTCCAAAATATATACGATTTATGGAGACGATTCCAAAAAATCATCAATATACCACATCGTGCAATTAATTGCGGGCATTTTGCTTATCTTACTTGGCATATTAGTGATACTATGTCAATACTATTCGGAGCGAGAACTCCTGGTCATTTTGCCTACGTTTCCTCCTCCGAAGTTGGCGGCGGGTTTATTGATCTTACTCTGGGGGGTAGCGCTGTTCTGCCTAGCGAAAAGGCTCATCCTCTTAGCTCGCCTGACAGCGGCTTTGATAGTGGCCCTGGGTCTCTTGGTCGCACTGGAAACGGCCTGGAATCGTTCCCTGCTGGAGGTGGCATTTTGCTGTCCAAGTCAAACTTCACATCAAAGCAATAATTTACCAATGACTATCATGTCCTGTTTTTTATCTTATGGACTGTGGAAATTATCGCGGAGAAATATAACAGAAAGATCGATTGTTATAGTACATTTATTAGGAATTATGTTTATTATAGGAGGTGTTTTGATATTTCTGATTCAGTGGTCGGCGAGCACACCTCCGCTACCAGCCTCTGTGATTTGCATAGCGGCTACTTTGCTGGGCGGTCTCGCTTTCCTGGCCAGTGGTTTTCTGATTCCCCATCGTGTTGCATTCCAACGACTATTCTGGCCGGAAATGGTTGGTGCAGTGGGGATTTATTGTACGCTGTGGCTCTGGTATGTGGTGGAGCGCGAGCAGGTGCAGCGGATTCAGCGGCAGGTCCAAGCCGAGGCGGCGCAAGCCCAGCGCGGCTGGCAGCAGTACACCGAGCAGCAGCGGACGGCTATTCAGGACTTCCTGCGGCGCTGGCCGCAACTGACCCCCCAGCAACGGCAGCAGGAGATCAGCCGCTATGTCGGCCAGACACCAGCTTGCCTGGGCGTCTGGCGGGTCGATAGCGAATGGACGATGCTGCCGCTGGAGGTGCGAGCAACGGCGGCGTTCGAGTGGACCGAAGTGCTGCAATGTGAGAAGACTCAAGCGGCCCTGCGCGACCCCCAGCAACGGCTTTTGGTCCAGCCGCGCTCCAAGGGGAGCAGCCGGCGCACGCTCCTGCTTTTGATTCATCCGCTGCCGGAGGAGTTGGAAAGCGGGCATCTGCTGGCCATCTATTCCCTGGAGGACTTGCTCCAGCAGTGGGTGGGGCGTTCACTCCAGACAGGCTTTGCCGTAACTGTCGAGGACGAAGAGAAGGTGGTCTTCCAGTGGCGGGAGGGGGAACGGGAAGCCCGGCCCGAGTGGCAACAAAGCTTGCTGTTGACGTGGGGAGACAACCGCTGGCGGATGACCGTGTGGCCGACACGGGACGTGCTGGCGTTGGAGGAATTGTCGCTGCCCCACTGGACGCTGGGGGTGGGGCTGATCATGACGCTGCTGTTGGCCCTGGTGATGCACCTGGCGCTGACAGCCAGCGGGCGGGCGCGGGCCTTGGAACGGGAGAACCGGCAGCGTCAGGCGGCAGAGGCGGCCCTGCGGCAAAGCGAACAGACCTATCGGACGTTAGTGGAGAATCTCGGCCAGGGGGTGTTTTGGCAGGATGCGCAGGGACGGTACGTGGCGGTCAATGGGACCTTCGCCCGCTGGCTGGGCCGGCCCGTGGAAGCGATTCTCGGCGCCGCCGACGAGCAACTGTTCCCTGCGGACCGGGCCGCACGGTTTGCCCGTGAGTTTCGGCAAGTCCTCCAGGACGGTACGCCGGTGGAAAGCGAGGAAGCCTGGGAGACTGCCCAAGGCCGCCGGATGATCCGCCGCATGCTCACTCCTGTGCCGGACGAAAACGGTGCGGCGGCCCGCGGCGTACTAGGCATCTGCTGGGATGTCACCGAGCTACGCCGCCTGGAAATGCAGTTGCGCCAGGCCAGCAAAATGGATGCGATCGGCCAGCTCGCCGGCGGCATCGCCCATGACTTCAACAACCTGCTTACGGTCATCATCGGCAATCTGGACCTCGCCTTAGCTAACGCATCCAGTGGAAGGGAACCCGCGGACGAGAAGCGCTCGCAACAATTGCAGACGGCCCTGCAAGCCGCCAATCGCGCCGCCGCTCTGACCCAGCGGCTGCTCAGCTTCGCCCGCAATCACCAACTGGACTGGCGGCCGGTGTCGCTCAACTCCATCATCGCCGATGTCGTCGAAATGCTCCGCCGCACGATCGATCCGCGCATCCGCATCGAGACGGCCTGCGATCCGGACCTTTGGCCTGTCCGTTCGGATCCGAACCAGTTGCATCAGGTGCTGATGAATCTGTGCCTCAATGCCCGCGATGCGATCACGCCGCCGGGAGTCATTCGCATCGAGGCGCAGCGACTGCCCGCCGGTTCACGCCGCCGAGAGCAGGGCTTGCAGGTGGCCGCCGGGGATTTCATCCGCCTGTCGGTTAGCGATACCGGCTGCGGCATGAGCGAGGAGGTGCAAGCCCGCATCTTCGAGCCGTTCTTCACCACCAAGGAACCCGGCAAGGGAACGGGACTGGGTCTGGCGATGGTCTTTGCCATTGTCCGGCAGCACGGCGGATGGATCGAGTGCCAATCGCAACTGGGCCAAGGCACCCGCTTTGACATTTATCTGCCGCGCGCACCGGTCAGTGAACAGTCGGCGACCCCTGCCGTGGACGAGGACCACTCCCTCGCTGAAGACACGCCCTTGCCGCCTCCCCGCCGTACGCCCACCGTGCTGGTCGTCGATGATGAAGAGATGGTGCGGAACCTGGCCAAGGCCGCCCTGCTTGCCCAGGGTTGGCAGGTTCTGGAAGCCGCGGATGGCCAGCAGGCCGTGGAAGTCTTCCTCCAGCAGCGCCAGGCCATCGATGTGGTCGTCCTGGACCTGACCATGCCGGTGATGTCCGGCCACGAGGTCTTCCGCCAGTTGCGGGAAATCGACCCCCAGGTCAAAGTCATCTTCGCCAGCGGTTATGCCGAAGAGCAGCTCGAAGAGTCCGAACGGCAGGCGATGGCCGACTTCATCAAAAAGCCGTACCGTCCCCAGGAAGTCGTGCATGCCGTCAAGGCGGTTTTGAAGCAGCGCAGCGCCGGGGAGACGAAAACCCACTCTCAGACCCTTCCTGAACTGAGCATACCTTCGTCCGTTCCCAGTTATAGTCTCTGAAGGTCTTTCCGAAAGAAAGAAGCGGCGGTATTGGAGGGGCACAGCCGGTTCCTCTGGAAGTCGGCGGGGCAGGACGCTATGAACCGATCCCGGCGCAGGGGAACGTCGAGGGGAGTGTGAGGGTGTGGGAGGCGATCGACGTTTGGGGTCCCGGCAGCAGCGGGAGCGCGACCTGTGTCTGGGACGTGATTGGCGCATTTTCAGAAGGTCCACAGTGCGGGAGGAAGAAAGCATGAGGATGGCGAAGCGGCAAATGTGGTGGGCGATCGGTGCCGGAGGTCTGCTGGCGGTGCCGGCGTGGTGTCAAACACCTGCGCCGCTTCCGGCAGCCGGGGGAGGAACGGGGGAGCGCCCCGCCGTGGCAGAATTGCCTGGAGTCGTTCCCCCGCCCGAAGGGACGCCACCAGCGTCGGCGCGAGCCACGACTCTGGCCGATTTGGAGCTGCGCACCGCTTTGCCTGCGGATCACCCCTGGCGGCTCCAGCCGAGCACCGGGCCGTGGTTCATTCTGGTCAAGAGCTATTCCCGCCCTAGCCGCTCCGGACGCGGTGAAGAAACCGGCCCGACCGCCCTGGAACTGGCCGAAGCCCTGGCCCGCGAAATCCGCGAGACCCACCGGGTGCAAGCCTGGCTCTTCGAGTATATCTCCGAGGAGCGCAAGCAGCAGATGGTGGCGATCGCCGCGGCGCGACAGCGTGCCCGCCTCTACGCCCAGGAGTTGGAGAAGATCCGTCAGCAGGCTTTGCTTCACGGCATGGAGTTTCTCGAACCGGACCGCAAGTTGCGGCTGCCGGCCATTCAGTACAACGATCAGATCGGGGTGTTCATCGGGCCATTCCAGACGCAGGAGGATGCCAGCAAAGCGCTGGCGCTGGTGAAGAAGTGGCCGGCGCCGCGCACGCAGGTGCGGGGCACGTCCCTGATGGATTGGGGGAGCATTGTCCGCCCCGGACCGGACGGCAAACCAGTCCTGGAGCAGGGGTATCTCAATCCCTACGTGACGGCGATTGTGGCTCCCAACCCGACGGTGCGCCGTCCCGTACCGGCTTCCGGCGGCCTCGACCCGTTCATCGTGCAGCTCAACGAAGGCCGGCCCTACAACCTGCTGCAAGCCCGCAAGGGGTGGACCCTGGCGATCAAGTCATTCAGCGCGCCGGTGCAGCTTCTGACGCCGGGCAGCGACAGTGCGGTACGCAAGCCGAATACGTCCACCTCAGCGGCGGATGTGCTCCAGGCAGCGGCGGAACAGGCCGAATCCCTCGCTCGTACCCTGCGGGAGCTGAAATACCCCGATGGCCGCCCCATGGGCCTGGAAGCTTTCGTGCTCCACACGCGCACATCCAGTATTGTCACGGTGGGGCAATTCGACGGACCGAACGATCCGGAGTTGCTCCGCGTCCAGCGCATCCTCAACAGTCTCAAGGTGACGGAGGACCGGCAGGGGCTGAAACCGGCGGTCCAAGCCCCCTCGCTGTTCGACACGATGATTCCGATCCCGATTCCTAAGGCCGGCCCGAACCGCGACGTTCAAGGGCTGTCCTCAGCGGCCGGTTCCACCTCCAGCAGCCGCAGCGGGCGCTGATCCTGCTCGTGCCTTTGCACCGGTCCGGCGGCGGGTTCGTCATCCACGTCCTCACCGTGGCAGCCGTGAGCCAGGATGAGGAGAGCGCCGGCGATGAACCCGCCCGCTGCCCATCGTGCCCACCAGCTCCGCCTTTGTTTCCCCGGCAGGCTTTCGGAGAGTCCTCGGAGTGCCCGCAGTAGCGAGGCTGGGCGGGGAAGCGTTCGGGCTTGTCGGAGGAACAGCGGAGCCTGCGCGGTCCGGGGCACTGTCCAGTCGGGGTTCTGCCAAGAGCTTTTCAATCCCTTTTCCTCCGACCTCGGTGAGGGGTGGATGGGCTGCCGGATCATGCCAGGGCTTCTTCGATCACTTCCCCGCCGACATCGGTGAGGCGTTCATCGCGGCCATTGTGACGGAAGGTGAGTTTTTCGTGGTCCAGGCCGAGAAGGTGGAGGATGGTCGCGTGGAAATCGTTGACGGAGATAGGACGTTCCACGGCGTGGAGGCCGAATTCGTCCGTAGCTCCGACGACGGTGCCGCCTTTGACTCCGCCGCCCGCGAGCCACATGGTGTAGCCGAGCGGATTGTGATCTCTGCCGCGGCTGCCCTGGCTGTTGGGCGTGCGGCCAAATTCGCTACACCAGACGACGAGGGTCTGCTGGAGCAAGCCGCGCTGTTTCAGGTCGGTGAGCAGGGCAGCGATGGGCTGATCGACATGGCCGCACATCTTCTCGTGGTTGGCGTTGACGTCGTCGTGGGCATCCCATTGGGTGATGAGGGGTCCGCCGCCGGAGTAGACGGTGACGAAGCGGACGCCGCGCTCGATGAGCCGGCGGGCTAAGAGCAGGCGGGTGCCGAAGTCCGCCGTGTGGGGCTGATCGGTGCCGTAGAGGCGGTGGGTGGCGGCGGTCTCGCGGGACAGATCGACGGCTTCCGGGGCTTGCGCCTGCATGCGGAAGGCTAGTTCGTAACTGGCGGCGCGCGCCTCCAGTTCCAGGTCTTCCACTGGCGGGGTTTGCAAGGCATTGAGGCGGCGCACTAGCTCGAAGGAGCGGCGGTTCTCCTCCCCGCCCATTCCCAGCGGGGGGCGCAGGTTCTGGATCGGACTGGGTCCCCGCCGCAACAGCGTCCCCTGATAAATCGCCGGCAGATACCCCGCGCCCCAACACGGCGCGCCGCCTTCCGGCACCCCCTCCGGCTGGGTCATCACGCAGTAGGCCGGGAGATTGTCGCTCACACTGCCCAGGCCATAGGTGACCCAGCTTCCCAGACTGGGATGCCCCATCTGCGTCCGCCCGCTGTGCAGTTCATACATGGCCGGAGCGTGGACCGTGGAATGACACCAGCAGGAGCGCAAAAAGCAAATGTCATCCACGCAGCGGGACAGATGCGGGAGCAGATCGGACAACTCGATGCCGCTTTGACCGCACTTCTTCCACTTGCGGGTACTCGGCAAAATGACTTCCTGACCGGTGGTGAATTGGCTCTTGGGCCGGCCAGTGGATTCCGGCAACGGTTTGCCCGCCCAGCGCTGTAAGGCCGGCTTGGGATCGAACAGGTCCATCTGGCTCGGCCCGCCGACCATGAAGAGGAAAATGACGCTCTGGGCCTTGGCGGGAAAGTGGGGCGGTTTGGCGGCCAGCGGATTCTTCTGTCCCGGCAGTGGCGAGGCCGGCCCTGCGGCCGAAGCCCTGTCCCGTGCCAGGAGCCAATTCAAAGCAATGCCGCCGAGTCCGCCGCCGGCCTGAAACAGCCACTCCCGCCGCGACAGAGCCACGGGAAAATGCCCGGTGTTTCTTCTGCTCTCTCCGCGATGCCCGCCGCTCTCTCCGCGATGCTCGGCCATCGTCTGCCTCCGCTTTCCGGGATGCGAATCCCCTTCCCAGGTGGGAACCCTCAGAGTCCCCGCGAGGCTCCGCAGCTCTGCAATTTAACCTAAACATCCCACGCCGGTGATGCAAGCGTGCCGGGCTTCGGATGCTGGTAATGCGGTGCTGGGAAAACGACAACGGGGTGATGCCTGGCACCACCCCAGTGCAGAGGGTTTCCTGCGAGTGAAGAGCGAATGGAGAAAGTGGAGCCGCCGTTGGGTTAACGGCGGAGCACTTCGATGAGGCGCTCGAAGTCGTCGTTGGAGTTGAAGGCCAGGACGATCTGTCCCTTGTCCTTAGCTTTGACGCGGATTTCGACTTTGACGGCCAGGTGCTGGCGGAGTTCATCCTCGATGGCCTGGACGTGGGGCGTTTTTTCGGCGGCGGTCGTGGCAGGTCGGCCTTCACCAGTCGGTGCCGAGGCTAACCCTTCGCTCCGCTGCTGGCGGATGAGCAGCTCCAGAGCGTGGACCGAGAGGTTCTTCATGATGACTTCCTTGCAGAGGCTGATCTGCCGCTGGGGATCGGGGATGCCCTTGAGGGCCTTGGCGTGGCCGAGGCTGATTTGACCCAGGCGGACCGCCTCCTGCACTTCGGCGGGCAGATGGAGCAGACCCAGCAGGTTGCTGATGGTGGTGCGGTCGAGGCTGAGGCGGGCGGCGAGCTGCTCCTGGGTCAGGCCAAAGCGCTCCAGATAATCCTTGAAGCTGTGGGCTTTTTCCAGCGGGTTGAGGTCGCTGCGGTGGAGGTTTTCCACCAGGGCGGCCTCGAAGAGCTGCTGATCATCCAGGCGGACGATATGGACGGGTACTTCCCGCAGGCCGGCGGCCTCGGCGGCCCGCAGACGCCGCTCCCCGGCCACCAGTTGATAATGCCCCTCGCCATGTTCCCGAACCAAAAGCGGCTGGAGCACCCCGTGCGTGCGGATGCTCTCGGATAGCGCCTGGAGTTGTTCCTCGTCGAACTGTTTCCGCGGCTGGTACGGATTGCGTGTGATCCGTTCGATGGGCACCGTCAGCGGCGCGACACTGCCGGCCGTCCGGCTGCTCTCCCCCAAAAGGGCTTCCAATCCTCGGCCCAATCGCGGCTTGGTCATGACATCCATGGTCATTCCCCCTCCTTGGCAACGGGTCCTTCCGGGAAAGCTCCCCCACCTTGGCCATGCTTCCCGGCGGGCGACGGCGGCGGCACCATAGCATCTCGTGCTAGCAGATAAAGAGGACTTTTGCCCGACACTCCCTCCCGCGGACGAGTCCGGGCTTCCCGCCCTGCTAGAACCCGGTCACTGCCCAGACAGAGTGGTTTGGCAAGCTGGGGAGACGTTCCACGTGGAACATGGGTTTGGTGGGTGTGGAGGTGAGGGGGACGGTGGTGAGGAGGACAGGGTGAAGGGGCTTGCGGCGGCGGATGAGGGAGTCGGGGGTTTGGCAAGCTGGGGAGACGTTCCACGTGGAACATGGGGGAGTGTTCGCGGCGGTAAAAGTCGGCTTGAGCGCGGCGCGGATTTGTGATTAGGATTCGGCCGCACGCTGGCGGCTCCGGAACCCGCCAGTGCGCCTGGGCTGTCACGGACCGGAACCCGTGGCGGCACAGCGGGGATTGTCGGAACGATCCCCACCGGAGAAGAGGTGTCGAAGCGTGGTGGAGTCCACCGCGATCAGCAGGAGCTGGCACAGCGTGCTGGCCGCCTTTCCTTCGCACCTGCCGGTTTGAGAGTCGCTCGTGTTCGGTCTGCCAGGGCAGTGAGTGCCGGGTAGCGCCCGGTGGTGGCTGCCGTTGGGATGGCAGGAGGGCGCGTGCTGGTTCGCGCGGAAGCGGGCCGGGGCGCTGGTCTGCCGTCCGGGAGGTAGGACCGGGCTGGGGGCGGCTGTTCCAGCGAGTCCGAGATACCGTTTTGCGGAGGAGTGCTGCGCATGGATGCGAGTCGCGGTCCGATTCTGTTTCGCTGTGACGGGACGGTGGCGTTGGGCTGGGAGGCGCTGTACCAGTGTTTGTCGCTGGCAGCGGCCTTGCAGCGGCGGCGGCGGGGCACGCACTTTTTCAGCTACCTGGAACCGCTCTCGCTCGCCACGACGATCCATCGGGGGAACAACGAGTGGCACGCCGCGGAGCAGCCCCTGGGGGCGGATAAGGACCTGGAAGCGACCATTGCCAAAGCCCGGTCGTTAGGAGCGGCGGCGATCGTCGTGGCCGGCGCCGGTATGACCAGCGACTATCTGGCCCGCCTGCGGCAGGAGACCGGGGCGCTGGTGCTCGTCTTCGACTCGACCGCGGCCATCGAGCTGCCGGTGGATATTCTGGTCAATCCGCTCCTGGCGCCGGGGAAGAAGGCGTTCCGGATCGGGCCGGGCTGCCAGCGCTTGCTGGGGGCGCGTTTTGCTCTATGCCGGGGCGTCTTCCGACGGCAGCGCGCCATCCGGGCGACCGAGCCGCTGCCTCCCTTCCGCGCCCTGCTGGCTTGGGGAGACCACGACGCCTCCGATCAGGTCCTTCTCCGGGCTGAGCAGTTGCTGGCTATCGACCGCATCGCCAAGGTGTCGGTGGCTGCCCGCAGCCATCATCCCTTCTACGACGCCCTGCGTGAACGAGCAGAACAGTCCGGCGGACGCCTGGAAGTTATCACGGAGAACAAGGAATTGCTCACCCGCCTGGTCCGGGTCCATTTCGCCCTGACCGCAGGGGATGCCTGGGCGCCGGAACTGTGCGTCGTCGGCATCCCGCAGTTGATCATCAGCACGACCCCCCGCCATGCTCTCAACGGGCGCAAGATGGACGAAGAAGGGGTGGCGACCTACCTGGGCGATGCCGCCGAGGTGGGAGCGGACCAACTCCGCGCTGCCGTCGATCTTTTGCTGGACGATCCGATGGAACGCAAGGGGATGACCCGCTGCGCCCGCAACATGTTCGATGGGCGGGGGCCGGATCGGATCGTCAACGGCCTGGAGATCCTGCTGCACAGCCCGGCCCGACGGCGCGCCGCCCTGCGCTTGCCCGCCGCGGCTTGAACCCCCCGCCGCTTCGCCACAAGGCCGTATTCCCTCTCCGCTGTTCCGGGGGGATGGCAGGAACCGAATCATCCCCTCGTTCCTTTCCCGCCCCTTCGGCAGAATGGTCCGCTTCCGGGGACGAGGAACCGGCTCCTGGGATGAGGACCAGCTCCTGGACCCGCCGGTGGAGTCCCTTCCCCTGCTGCCTTCCCGGCTGGCAGCACCCTCTCCCCTCACCGGCTCCTTGGCCGACTGGCCCTTTCCCCTTAGCTATCTATGTACGGTGGGAGAACCCCTGGCCGGACAAAGGCGGCTGCGGGCCGAACGGGATACCGCGGATTGAACGGCATACTGTTCGGACACCGCTGGCTCAACGGGAGAGGTCCTCATGGCGACGCTGCGAGATGTGATCGAAGTGCTGGAACAGATCGCTCCGCCCGCGGGTGCGGCGGAGTGGGACAACACCGGCTTGCTGCTGGGCGACCCGGCGGCAGGAGTGCAGCGGATCATGACCTGCCTGACCGTCACGAAGGCTACGGTCCAGGAAGCCATCCGCGAACAGGCGGACCTCCTTGTTTCCCACCATCCGGTGCTCTTCCGCCCTGTGCAGCGCCTGACAGCGGACAGCGGAGACGGTTCGACTCTGCTCCCTTTGCTGCGGGCAGGGATTGCCGTGTATTCGCCTCATACGGCCTACGATGACGCCCCCGGAGGAATCAACGAACAGCTCTGCGCACGCCTGGGGATCGAACAGGTTCAGCCCCTGCGCCGGCAGGGCGCCGAGGTGCTCTACAAGCTGGTCGTCTTCCTGCCGGAAGGGGACCTGCCGCGGGTGAGCGATGCGGTGTTCGCCGCAGGCGCGGGAATCATCGGCCAGTACCGGGAGTGCAGTTTCCGTCTGGCGGGCACCGGCACGTTCTTCGGGACGGACAGCACCAATCCGACGGTGGGGCAGAAAGGCCGGCGGGAAGAGGTGCCGGAGTGGCGCTGGGAGGTGGTGGTGCCTGCCGAGCGGCTGGAGGCGGTCGTGGCCGCCATGCGTGCCGCCCACAGCTACGAGGAACCCGCCTATGACATCTACCCGCTTCATGTACCTCCGCGCCGCGGAGCGGGACGGATCGGCACCCTGGCTCAGCCCTGCTCTTTGCAGGCTTTCGCCGAGCGGGTTCGGCAGCAACTCAGCGGCCCTGTGCAGATCGTCGGTCCGCCGGATCGGCAGGTGCAACGGCTGGCCGTCGCCTGTGGGGCGGGGGGAGAATTGCTCGGCGAAGCAGTGCGGCAGCGCGCGGATGCCTTCCTTACCGGCGAAGTGCGCTTCCATGACGCCGTGCGGGCCGAGGCTGCCGGAATCGCCCTCGTTCTCCCCGGCCACTATGCCAGCGAGCGCCTCGGTGTCGAACATCTGGCCGAGCGCTTGCAAGCTGCTTTTCCCCACCTGCACGTCTGGGCCAGCCGTGAGGAAGCCGACCCCTTCCGCCTCCTCCGCTAAGCCTAATCCTGTCGCGCCCTCCCCGTTTCACCGTGGCCCTGCCCCCGCCTCGCCGTGACTTCCGCTTCCTGTGTTCAGACTTGCCTTGCTCCCCGAATGCAGAGACGGTATGGAGCACCGGGCGGACCGGGAAGGGTTCGCTGGCACGCTGCCCTCAACAGGATGCGGGCGCGCTCCACCCTGGCACGGATGCCGGAGAGACCATGCGATCTCGTCTGTGGAAATGCCTGCTGCTCGCCGCCGTGGGAGGTTTGGTGGCTTGGCTGGGCTGGACCTGGCGGAGTGTTCCCTCCACTTCCAGCCCGGTCGTGGAGTCCGCCGCCAGTTCCGCCGCGAACGTGGGGCATGCCCCCAGCGAGCATTATCTGGAAGCGCTCTTCCGCTACCGCACCAATCAGCCGGCCCACTGGCGGCACATCATGTTCGCGCATTGAATCGCCGGGAACCCCTCGGAGCTGCCGCTTGTGCGTCCCAGCGCCTCCGCAGCCGTCCGAGCAATGCGGACCCAGCGCCGGGACGCTGGCAGTTAGGGCTGGGGACGATTCAGTCCCAACTGTTCGCGCAGCCAGCCGGGTCGATCGGTGGTGATGCTCTGAACGCCGGCGCGGATCATGGCGCGGGCCAATTCCACGTCATTGACCGTCCAGACGGACAGGAACAATCCCGCTTCCCGGATCGCGCGGGCATACTCGGCGGTCAGTACGCGCACCTCGGCAGATAGATCGACTCCGTCGGCGCCGAGCCGCTGAGCGATGGCGATCACTTCCTCGACTTTCCTGGGCTGACCCTTGTTCTGTCGCGGTGTCAGTACGGCGATCCAGTAGGCCGGCCGCTCCGGGTACTGCTTCTTGACCGCCGCGATCACTTCCTCGGAGAAGGAAATGATCACCGTCTGCGCCGGTTTCAACCCGGAGGCTTTCAGGACACGGCCCAGTTCCGGCAGAATCTCCGGCCCGCATTTGATCTCGATGAAAGCCCGCTTGCCGGCAGGGACGGTTTGCAGCACCTCGGCCAAGGTCGGAATGCGCTCGCCGGCAAAGCGCGGGTCCTTCCACCGCCCGACATCCAGGCGGCGGAGCTGCTCGAAGCTCAGGTCCGCCACTTTGCCGCTGACCCCCGCCGTGCGCCGCGTATCCGCATCGTGGATCACCACGATCTGCCCGTCCCGGCTCAGGAAACAATCCATCTCGATGGCGTCCGCCTGCTGTTCCCAGGCCAAGCGCATGCTGGCGAGGGTGTTCTCCGGGGCATCCCACGAGGCCCCTCGGTGCGCAACGATTTCCACCGTCTTTGCTTCGCCGATCGCAGCCTTTGGTCCGGGGGTTGAGCGCGCCTCGGCCTCACCTCCTGGCGGTGAAGAAGCGGCGACTTTGGCATTCTGGCCTGCAACGGGTTTCACCATCACTCCGAACCCCAGAGCGGGTAGCAGTACCCCAACGAGCAGAGAGACCATTCGCCGGTGCTCTCGGAGACGCGGTAGCATCGTTGTACTCTCCTCGGTTAACAAGGCGACCGGATGGGTTTAGGCAGTGCTCCCTCCTCGTTTTCCAGGAGGGGGAAGCTCCCGTGTTCCCGGAGGAAGCCGAGTTCCCGTGCCGGGAGTTCCTGGGGGAAGGAATAAGGATCAGCAGCCCGTGCGGTGCGAAAGGATGATGAAATCCCGGTGAACCTGGAGGAGCAGTTCCTTGGGACAGCCTGGGGTATGGCAGGTGGATACAGGGAAGGGGATTCCGGGAGGACTTCAGCCAACCAGGGGTTGTTTAAGTAGGGTTCGGTGGCGGGGTGGGGGTGGGTTCGCAGTGGTACTTGCGCAGGAGTTTGCGCAGGGTGGCGCGGGCCAGGCCGAGGTAGCGGGCGGCGAGCAGGCGGTTGCCCTGGGTGTGCCGCAGGACTTCGTCCAGGAGCACCGGTTCGACCAGTTGGAGCATTTGCTGGTAGAGGTCGCTGGGGGGCGGCTGGGAGCTGTCGGGGCGGCACTGCTGGCGGACCCACTGGGCGATCAGTTCCTGGAAGCGCTGGTTCCAGGAATGGGGTGAATCCAGGGGCAGCGGCGGGGGGAAGTGTTCCGGCAAGATCGGTCCGCCGTGGGCTTCGATGGCGGCGTGCTCCAGGGCGTTGCGCAATTCGCGGACATTCCCCGGCCAGGAGCGAGAGTGCAGATAGCGCAGGGTTTGCTCTGGCAGACGGCGCCCCGGCTCTGGGATTCCCAGGCGGCGCAGGAAATGCTCGGCCAGCAGGGGAATATCTTCCCGCCTCTCGCGTAGCGGCGGCAAATGGATCGGATAGACATGGAGGCGGTAGTAGAGGTCGTGGCGGAAGCGTCCGGCGGCCACCTCCGCCGCCAGATCGGCATGGGTGGCTGAGATGATGCGGACATCGACTTTCACCGGCTCGCCGCTCCCCACCGGCAACACTTCCTGCCGTTCCAACACGCGGAGCAATTTCGCCTGGACTGGCAGGGGGATGTCCGCCAGTTCGTCGAGGAAGACGGTGCCGCCGTGAGCCAGTTGCAGCAATCCTTCCCGATGCCGTTCCGCTCCAGTGAAAGCCCCCCGCACATGTCCGAACAGCTCGCTTTCCACCAGATGCGGATTGAGAGCAGCGACATGCACCGGCAGGAAGGGTCGATGCCGCCGGGGACTGTGGGCGTGAATCGCGCGGGCGACCACTTCCTTGCCCGTCCCGCTTTCCCCAGTGATCAGCACGCAGGCGGAGGTGGGCGCGACCCGCGCAATCCGCTTGAACACCGTTTGCATCGCCGGGCTGCGCCCCACCAGCGCTTCCCCGCTGCCGCCTTCTTCCGCGCTGCCCTCCCGGTTGAGGGAGCCTTCCTTGCCGGGCATTGGCTGGCTCGGCGTCAGACGCGTCAAGGCCCGCCGCGCTGCCTCCAGCGCCTGGGATAACTCGAACGGCTTGGTCAGATAGTCGAAGGCGCCGCCCTGGACCGCCCGCACGGCCGTGGACAGGTCCCCGTGGGCCGTGATCACGATGACTGCTGACTCCGGCGCCAACCGCCGCAGTTGCTCCAGCGCGGCCAACCCGTCCATCCCCGGCAAGCGCACATCCAGAAAAATCACCTCCGGCGGCTGCTGCCGTACCAAGCCCAGACCCGCCTCCGCCGAGGCCGCCACCGCCACCCGGTAATGCTCCCGCTCGAAGGCCCGGCGCAAGGCCCAGGCAATCGTCTCCTCATCGTCGATGATCAGCACTTGGGGCATGCTGTCATTGTAGCAGAGCGCCCTGAACCTAGACCTGGAAGCACAGCGCCGATTGTAGCAGAGCGCCCTTTACCTGGACCTGGAGCTATTGGATTCGGAACCAGCCGGTGGATCGTCCGGAGGGGAGATGGTACCCGACGCGGAGGCAGCATCGACAGGGGAGACAGCAGCCGATGAATTATTGTTGGACGAATGAGCGGCGGCGGAAGCGTTGTGGTTAGACGAAGCGGCGGAGGAACCGTTGTCCAAGGAGTTGGCATTCCCCGGCGATTCGCCCAGTCCCAGCAGCGGCTTGTCCCGGTAGGGCAGGAAAACCAGCAGCAACGTGGTTCCGGCGAGGACGCTCAAGAGCGACCCTGTGAGAGTGCCGATCTTGCCGCTGGCTAGCCGATGGGGATCGTCGCCAAAGGCCAAACCGGCGACGAACAGCGACATGGTAAAGCCGATACCGGCCAGGCTGCCGCCGCCCAAAAGCACTTTCCAGTTGACGCCCTGCGGCAAGCGGGCCAAACCTGCCTGCACCGCTCCATAGCTGAAGAGGAAGATGCCGATCGGCTTGCCCAGGAGCAATCCCAAGGCCACCGCCAGCGCGATCGGATCGGTGATTTCGTCCCATTCGATATGGACGCCGGCATTGGCCAAGGCGAACAGGGGCATGATGACGAAGCCGACCCAGGGGTGCAAGGCTAACTCCAGGCGTTCGAGCGGGGAGATGCACTCGCGGGCGGTAAAGCTGACATCCCGCAGCACTGAGTAGCGCTCCGGTCCTGGTCCCGGCGCCCGCACCAGGGCATCCTGCAACACCTCACGCAGCGTGGCATCCCCCACCCAGGCGCTCGCCGGCGTGAGCAGACCCAAGAGCACCCCCGCGATCGTCGGATGGACCCCGGACTTGTAAAACGCCAGCCAGATGAACGCTCCGACCACCACGTAAGTGGGCACGGCCCGCACCCCCAAACGGTTGAGCGTGTAGGTCAGGGCGAACCCGCCCCCCGCCAGCGCCAGCATCAACAGGTTCAGGTCGTCGGTGTAGAAGATGGCAATGACGATGACCGCTCCGATGTCGTCCACGATCGCCAGCGACAGGAGCAGGATTTTCAGCCCGAAGGGAATGCGGTGGCCGAGCAAGGTCATGACGCCGACAACGAAGGCGATGTCCGTCGCCATGGGAATGCCCCAGCCGCGGAAGCCGGGCTGGCCCCATTGCAAGGCCATGTAGATCGCCGCCGGCACCACCATTCCCCCCAGCGCTGCCGCCACAGGCAAGGCGGCCTTCTTCGGGTCTCGCAGTTCCCCCGCCACCAGCTCCCGCTTGATCTCCAAACCGACCACGAAAAAGAAGATGGTCATGAGCACATCGTTGATGAAAAAATGACCCAGGCCGCCGCCTAACTTCCAGGAGCCTATCTCCACGCCGACATAGGTGTGCCACAGGTCGTGATACCACTGCTGCACGGCTTCCAGATTCGCTAGTGTCAGGGCAATGACCGTGCACACGAGCAGGACCACGCCGCTGGCGGACTCAATCTGCAAAAAGTGCAGCAGCGGGCGCGCAATTTTCCGCACTGGCGGCTTGGGCAAAGCGGGATGCGCAGAGGCGATCACCTTGGCCATAGACACTCCATTCTCTCGGAACCCTGCTTTCCACGTTCGGCTTCCGCCGTCGCAATCCACCGGCATCCACCGGCTTGTCGGGACCCATGGTTCCAGAAACAGGCCGGTCCTCACAAGCTGAATGTGATCGCCGGCCGTACCCTATCACTACTCAGGATGAGACGGGCGGCTGGCCAGAGGCTTCCGCGGCGGAAAGGGAGGCGGCTGCCGTAGCGGGGGACGTTGCCGTTGTGCGGCTGCGCTGGAACCAGACCACCACCTGCTGGATGGCCAGGAAGAACAGCGGCGTGAGGAAGATGCCGAAGAGGGTGACGCCGAGCATGCCCGCGAAGACGGCCACCCCCAGGTCCTGGCGCATTTCCGCCCCCGCTCCTTCCGCCACCACCAGCGGCAGCACGCCGATGATGAAGGCGAGGCTGGTCATGACGATGGGCCGCAGGCGCAGGCGGCAGGCTTCTAGGGCCGCTGCGCGGAGATGAGCGGGGTCCTCCAGGGCGCGCCGCCGGGCAAACTCCACAATCAGAATCGCATTTTTGGAAGCCAGCCCGACCAGCACGATGAACCCCACCTGGGTGAAGATGTTGATCTCCCGGCCCGTTCCGCCCACCCCCCAGGCGGCGCTGAGCAGGCACAACGGCACCACCAGAATCACCGCCAGGGGCAACGCCCAGCTTTCGTACTGTGCCGCCAGGACCAAAAAGACCAGCACCACGCTGAGCACGAAGGCGCGCACGACCGTGTCCTGCGTCTGGAGCTGTAAGAGGGCCAATTCCGTCCAGGCCGTGCGATACTGCCGCGGCAAGTCGGCGCTGGCCTGTTCCAAAGCCGCGATGGCTTCCCCAGAGCTGACCCCCGCCGCCGGCAGGGCATTGATCGCCGCACTGTTGTACAGATTGTACCGCTGGATCATCACCGGACCGCTGCTATCCCGCACGTGCAGAAAGTTGGCCAAAGGAACCATCGCGCCGCTGCGGCTGCGGACCCAAATCGTGCGGAAGCCGGCGAGCCGATCCCGGAATGGGGCGTCCGCCTGGACGTTCACCTGCCACGTCCGGCCGAAGAGATTGAAGTCATTGATGTAGTAAGAGCCGAAATAGACTTGTAGGGCATTGAGGATTTCCGCCGTGGGGACGCCCAGGGTGTAGGCCGCATCGCGGTCGATGTCCAGGTACAGCCAGGGGGTGTCGGTGCGCAAGCCGGTGAAGACTTCGTGCCACTGGGGTTGCTGCCGGGCACGCTGCACGACCGAGCGGGCCGCCTCTTCCAGCGCTGCGGGGGGACCGGCGGAGGGGTCCAGGACCACGAGTTTGAAGCCGCCGGCTGTCCCCAGGCCGTCTACCGGCGGAGCGCCCAGCACGCTGATCTCCGCCCCCACCGCCGCCTCTGCCAACGAGGCACGCAGCCGCTCCGCGATTGCCTCCGCGCGCAACGCCGCACTCCGCCGCTGTTCAAACGGCTCCAGCATCACGTACAGCGTGCCCAGATTCGGCGCGTTGGTGCCTAGGAGCACCGATTGGCCCGCCACGCTCACCGTGTGCTTGACCCCCGGCGTCTGGAGGGCGATCTGCTCCAGGCGGGCGATTTCCGCTTCGGTCCGCCCCAAGGCGGCAGCATCCGGCAGAATCACGTTGACCAGCAGATAGCCTTTGTCCTGGGCGGGGATGAAGCCGCTGGGAGTCTGTTGCAAGGTGGTCCAGGTCAGATACACCAGGCCGGCATAGGCGGCCAAGCCGAGCAGGGCCGCACGCAAGAGTGCGCCCACCGCCAGCAGGTAAGCCTGCGTTGCCCGTTCAAAACCGCTATGGAAGGCAGTAAAGAAGGCGGCGAGCAGGCGATTGCCCCAACGGCTAACCAGGCCAGCCAGCAGCGCCCCACCCAGGGCCAAACCCACGGCCAAGACCAGGGGCGGGCAGCCCCACTGCTCCAGCGCCGCCGGCCAGGAGGGGGGCACCAGCGGCACCAGCCCCCACCACGCCCCCGCTGCTCCCAACAGAGGAAAGGCCAGCCGCGGCAGCGGGTCCCGCGCCTGTTCCTCATCCCGCAAAAGCAAGGCACACAACGCCGGACTGAGCGTCAGCGAGTTGAACACCGAAAGCAGCGTGCTGACCGCGATGGTGACCGCAAACTGCCGGTAAAACTGCCCCACAATGCCGCTGATGAACACGCAGGGGACGAACACCGCCGCCAAAACCAGCCCGATGGCAATCACCGGGCCGGCCACCTGTTCCATCGCCAGGGCCGTCGCCTCTCGCGGCGGCAACCCCCGCTCGATGTGATGCTGCACCGCTTCCACCACCACAATGGCATCGTCCACCACGATCCCCACGGCCAGCACCAGCCCAAAGAGTGTCAACGTGTTGATGGTGTACCCCAGAGCCGCCATGACGGCGAAAGCCCCAATGATGGCCGTCGGCACCGCTGCCAGGGGAACTAAGGCGGCCCGCCAGGAACGCAAAAACAGCAGCATCACCAGCGCCACCAGGATCACGGCATCCCGCAGCGTGTGGAACACTTCCCGGATCGACTCTTCGATGAACGGCGTGGTGTCATAGACGATGGCGTAATCGATCCCTTCCGGGAAGCGGGGGCGCAGTTCCTCCATTTTGGCGCGGACGCGCCGGGCCACTTCCAAAGCGTTGCTGCCGGGAAGCTGGTAGACGGACAGGGCCACCGACGGCCGGCCATCGAGGGTGCAGGTCTGGTCGTAGTTGAGGGCGCCCAGCTCCACGCGGGCCACGTCCCGCAGGCGGACCAGCCGACCCCCCTCCGCATCCGCCTTGATGATCATCTCCGCGAACTGCTCCGCCGAAGACAGCCGCCCCTCCGCGTTGAGCGGGAACTGGAACGCCTGCCCTGTCGGCGCCGGCGGCTGCCCCACCTGACCCGCTGCCACCTGCGCGTTCTGCTGCTCCACTGCCGCCACCACGTCCGCCGTCGTCAAACCCTTGCTGGCCAGCTTCTCCGGGTCCAGCCACAGCCGCATCGAATAGTCCCGCTGGCCCAGATAGGCGATGTCCCCCACCCCTTCCAGCCGCGCCAGCTCATCCCGCAACTGGATCGTGGCGTAATTGCTCAGATACAACAGGGCTTCCTGCCGCCGCTGCGGATCGCTCCCCGCCTCCGTTCCCCGGTGATACAGATTGATGATCATCAACTGGCTGGGGGACTTCTTCTTGACCGTCACGCCCCGCCGGCGGACCAACTCCGGCAGTACCGGCAGCGCCAGATTCACCCGGTTCTGCACCAAAATCTGGGCGATGTTCAAATCGATCCCCGGCTGGAAGGTGATGGTGAGAGTGTAAGAGCCGTCGTTACTGGACACCGAGGCCATGTACAGCATGTTCTCCACGCCGTTGACCTGCTGCTCGATGGGGGCGGCCACGGTGTCGGCCACGGTCTGGGCATTGGCGCCGGGGAAGACGGCGGACACCTCGATGGTCGGCGGCGTGATCTCCGGATACTGGGCCACAGGCAGGGAGAACAGGGCCACCGCCCCGGCCAGCGTCACAATGATCGACAGCACCGAGGCAAAAATCGGCCGGTCGATGAAGAAACGGCTGAACATGGTCCTCCTCAACGGTCTAGGGGGGCGGTTCACGGGGGCGGCTTCAGGAGGTCGAGGACGGAGGCGTCGGCGTCGCCGCCGATCCTGATGGCGGCTTCCCGGAGATGGGCCGCTTCCCCGCCAGGGAAGTGACACCAGCCAGTCGCTGCCGCCACCCCTGCCCCACTTGCATCAGCCAGCGGTATCCCTGGCTGACCGCCCAGCGCACCAGCCCCACCCCGCTGCCCCACCAGAGCAGCTTGGAAAGCCAACGGGTAACCCGGCTCTGCCAGCCGCTCCATTGCGCCAGCCGATCCACCACGACGAACCATACCGGCGTGAACAGGATGCCGAAAAACGTCACGCCGAGCATGCCGCCGAGGACCGCCACCCCGATCGCCTGGCGGATTTCCGCCCCAGCCCCTTGCGCCGCCGCCAGCGGGAGCACCCCGAAGATAAACGCCGCCGAGGTCATCAGGATCGGGCGGTAACGCAACTGACAGGCTTCCAGCACCGCTTGCCGCCGGCTCAGCCCTCGCAGCCGTGCCTCCCGCGCATACTCCACCAGCAGAATCGCATTCTTGCAGGCCAGGCCCACCAGCACGACGAACCCGACTTGCGTGAAGATGTTCACGTCCTGATTGCGGATCCCCAACCGGGTCAGACCCCGCTGCAGCGGAGCGATGCACTGCTCATCCCACCACCGGGCCGCATGCACCAGCCAATCCCCCAGCCCCCACCAACTGCCGGAGGCCCCCAGCCACTGCTGGACCGTCGCGGCGGCGGAGGACGGATCGGTCAGCCACACCGCCCAAAGCGAACTGGCCACGCACACCGGCACCCCCAGCATCACCGCCAGCGGGAACAGCCAGCTCTCGTACAGCGCCGCCAGCACCAGAAACACGAACACCACGGACAGGGCAAAGACCGCCATGCCTGTGTTGCGCGACTGCTTCTCCAGGAAGGTCAGCTCCGTCCATTCGTAAGCGAGGCGGCTGGGCAACTCCTGCTGCGCCAGCTTTTCCACCAGTTCGATGGCTTCCCCCGTACTCACCCCTGGGGCGATATTCCCGTTGACCGTGGCGGCCGGATACATGTTGTAGCGGGTGATCACCAGCGGGCCGCTCCGTTCTTCCACCTGGAGCACCGCGCCCAGCGGCACCATCTGGCCCCAGCGGTTGCGCACCCGCAGACGCTTGATGTCCTCGATTTGGTCCCGCAAGTGCGGCTCCGCCTGGACATTCACCTGCCAGGTCCGGCCAAAGCGGTTGAAGTCATTGACATAGCGGTTCCCCATCGTCGCCTGGAGCGTCTCGTACACCTGGCTCAGCTCCAGCCCGCGCGCCGCACAGGCCGCCCGATCCACCCGGATGAACCACTGCGGCGAGCTGGCCTTGAACACCGTGAACAGCCCCACCAGTTGCTTCTGCTGATTGGCTTTGTCGATAAAGTTATCCGTTTGGCCCTGGAGGGCTTCCGGTCCGACATCGCCGCGATCTTCGATCATGAGGCGGAAGCCGCCGGCCCGGCCCAGGCGCGGTACCGCTGGCGCCCCGAACACATTCACAATCGCTTCGGGCGCCTGGCGGGCAAACTCCCGCCGCAAAGCCGCCGCCACCGCATCCGCACTCAGCTTCGCCGAACGCCGCCGCTCGAAACTCTCCAAAATCACAAACATCGACCCGAAGTTGGAACCATAAGCGCTCAGCACAAACGAGTTCCCCGCCACCCCACTGACATGCCGCACCGGCTTGACCTTGTTCCCCGCTTCGTCTTCCAGCTCCAGATTCAACGCGATCTGGCTGATCCGCGAGATGAATTGGCGCGTCCGCTCGGCACTGGAGGCATCCGGCAACTGAATGCTACAGATGAGATACCCTTTGTCCTGCTGCGGAATGAAGCCGATGGGTAGCGACCGCCAGGCGGCATAGCCGCTCGCCAGGATCGCGGCGTAGGCGGCCAGGACCAAAACCGGCAGGCGCAGCAGCCAGCCCACCAGGCGGACATAGCCGCGGCCGGAGGCCTGAAACAGGCCCTGAAATGCTCTGTTGACCAGACGCAGGGGCAACAGAGGCAGGAGCAGCCCCCGCCGCCACCCGCTCGCCGGCCGCTTCGCTCCCGGACCCCGCAGCAGAATGGCACACAGGGCCGGACTGAGCGTCAACGAATTGAACGTGGAAATCAACGTCGCCGACGCAATGGTCAAAGCAAATTGCTTAAAAAAAGCACCAACGATTCCCGAAATGAAAATGCAGGGGAAAAAGACGAACGACAGGACAAAGCCAATGGCGATGATCGGGCCGGTGACCTGATCCATCGCCCGCTGCGTGGCCTCCCGCGGAGGGTAACCCAGCTCCAGTTGATGCTGCACCGCTTCCACGACCACGATGGCGTCATCGACCACAATCCCCACGGCCAGAATCAAGCCGAAAAGTGTCAGCAGGTTGACCGAGAAGCCGGCGGCGTACATGACGGCGAAGGTGCCCACAATGGCGGTGGGGACGGCCGCCAGCGGGATCAAGGCCGCCCGCCACGATCCCAAAAACAGCAGCACGACCAGACCGACGAGCAGGATCGCGTGCCCCAGAGAGCGGTACACTTCCCGGATCGACTCGCGGATGAACGGGGTGGTGTCGTAGCCGACTTCGTAGTGCAAGCCGGGCGGAAAATCCTGGCTGAGCCGCGCCATCGTTTCCAGAACCGCCGCCGCTGTCTCCAGGGCGTTGCAATCCGGCAGGATGAAGATGGCTAAGCTGACTGTCGGCCGATCATCGAACCGGTTGCTGACATCCTCGGCACGGGCTCCCATCTCCACACGCGCCACATCCCGCAGGCGGACGAGCTGGCCTCCTTCCCCGACCTTGAGCACGATCCGCTCGAAGTCTGCCGGTTCCACCAGCCGACCCACACCGGTCAGGGGGAACTGATACGGCTGATCCGGTCGGACCGGCGGCTGGCCCAACTGCCCTGCTGCCAGCGGCAGATTCTGCGCCCGGATCGCCGCCACCACGTCGCTGGCACTCAGGTGCAAAGCCGCCAGTTTTTCCGGGTCCAGCCATACCCGCATGGCGTAGTCCCGCTGGCCGAAGATCGTCACGTCGCTGATCCCCGGCAGCCGTTGCAACTCGTCCCGCAAATACAGCAGGGCGTAATTGCTCAGATAGAGCTGATCGTAACGCCCCTGGGGATAGTCCGGTTCCGGCGGCGAGGTCAGCCCGATGGTCAAGAGCAGCTCCGGCGACCGCTTGCGCACGGTCACCCCCGTGGCGCGCACCACCTCCGGCAACTGCGGCAGGGCCAGATTCACCCGGTTCTGCACCCGCACCTGCGCCAGGTTCAGATCGGTCCCGCTCTTGAAGGTGATCGTGCAGGTGTAGCTGCCGTCACTGGTGCACTGCGAGTTCATGTACAGCATGTCTTCCACGCCGTTGACCTGCTGCTCGATGGGGGCGGCCACCGTCTGCGACACCACCAAAGCACTGGCGCCGGGATAGTTGCAGTCGATCTGGATGGTCGGCGGGGCGATCTCCGGGAATTGCGACACCGGCAGGGTGGTCACGGCCAGACCTCCCGCCAGGGTGATGACCAGGGAAAGCACGGTGGCGAAGATGGGCCGGTCGATGAAAAAGCGCGCGATCATAGCGGTGCGAGAGGTGAAGGCAGCGGCTTTAGCGCAGGTCCGCCGGCAGCGGGGTGCGGACCGGCAGGGCTAGCTCGGCGGGCCGTGGCGGCGGCGCCACATCCGCCACTTCCTCCGGCGGCAGGAAAAACTCCGGCAGCGGCGGCAGCTCCGCCACCTTCGGCTGCACTACTACCCCCGGACGCACCCGCAGCAAGCCCTCCACAATCACCCGGTCCTCCGGTGACAGTACTTTGTCCTCGATCACCCGCCAAGCTCCATAGCGGGCGCCCAGGCGCACGTTCCGCCGCTGGACCTCGTTCTTCGCATTGAGCACAAAAACATACTTCTGTCCCTGGTCTGTGCCGATGGCCTTTTCCGGAATGAGCACCGCGGGATGGGGCGGCCCCAACGGCAGGCGCACCCGGATGAACTGGCCCGGCGAGAGCATGTACCACGGCGGACGGGTGATGCGGGGATTCTCCAGCAAGGCCCGGATGCGTAGGGTGCCCGTGCTGCTGTCAATTTGGTTGTCCGTGAAGACGATTCGGCCCGCCAGGGGGAAGCTCTCCTCATCGGTGGCCAAGCCAATGTAGACGGGCCGGGGGCGTTCCCGCGACGAGGTGTATTCCCCTTTGGCGATCATGCTGCGGAAGCGCAGCACCGTCCGCTCATCGACATCGAAGGTGGCGTAGAGGCGGTCCAGGGCCACGAGCGTGGTCAGGATGGTGTCATCGGCGCGGACCAGGTTGCCGGGATCGACCAAGCGGCGGCTGAGCCGGCCGGCAAAGGGGGCGCTGATGCGGGTGAAGGCCAGGTTGGTCGCCGCCAGGTCGCGGGCGGCGCGGGCCGCCGCCACATCCGCCTCCGCTTCCGCCAGTTCCCCCACCGCCTGATCATACGCCTCCTTGGCCGTGGCGTTGCGCTCGTAAGCATACTTGGCCCGCTCGTAATTGAGCCGCATGGTCTCCAAATGCCGCTCGGCTTTCAGGAGCGCAGCCGCGGCCCGCTCGTACTCCGCCTTGTAAATGCTGGCGTCGATCTGGAACAGCGGCGCGCCCGCCTCCACGTCCTGGCCGTCCTGGAAATAGACCCGTTCCAGATATCCGGTGACGCGGGCGCGGATTTCCACCAGGCGGTACGGCTCGGTTCGGCCCGTGAAGTCTTCGTAGTCGCACAGGATGTGGACCTGGGGCTGGGCCACGGTCACCACCGGCGGCGGGGTCGGCGCGGGTTCCACCGCTGGCCGCGCACATCCCAGGCTCAGCAGCAGAGCTGTTGCCAGACCGGCTGCCATGACTGCGCTGTGTCGCCCCATCGTCAAGTTCCCTCGGTTGAAGCGGGGGTTCCCCTTACGCTACTCTCATACCACGCCGGCCCGGCGATCTTACGGGACGCCGCTACCGCTACCGTGGGTTGAGCATGCCTCCGGTGGGTCAAGCATGCCTCCGGTGTTGGCGGGCAAGAGTCGGATGCGCCATTTCCGGCTGCGGTTGGGCGGAACGGATGGGGAAACACCGCCTTGGCCAACCTCCACCTGCCAACAGCTCCAAGGGGCGCAACCGGGCTGGTCGGCTGACTCCCGTGGTCGTCAGCGAATCTTCCGCAACGACCACGGCCCGACCGGCAGCCCAGTCCACTCGCGGTGATAGCAGCGCTGGCTCCGGTAGTTCATCCTCGGCTCGCGACACACGCTCCTTGGAAAGCGATCAGACGGCCAGTCGTCCTGAAACATCCGCGGGTAAGAAAAAGAAACTGCGGGACGCTCTGACGGCTATCAGTCGGCATGTCCAGGAAAAACTATCGCTTTCCCGTCAGGCCATTCAGCAGATTCGTCACAAAGCGGAGAGCCGTTGGCAGCGATTGCAGGAAGTCTTGAAACAGTGGCGAGCCGGCCGGGCGTTACTGCATCTGAAATCGTTGGCGGTGGAAACCTTTCATGCCTTGGAGCATGTCGCGCTTTATGCGGCGAAAAAGACACAGGTCATTGCGGCGGGAGTGGGTCGGGAACGTGGCTGGCCGCCAGAAAAAGTCGAGGCGTTCCGTCAGTCGCTTTACTGGGCGGATTTCGTGGGGGGATATGTAACGGGCGGGATGGCTCTGGCCACCTTAGGTCCTGTTGCCGGTAAAGCGGCTGCGGTGTTACCCTCCGCCTCGGCCGTTTATCTGGCCTATTCCACAGTGCGTAATCCTTTGGCGGTCTGGCGGGCGGCCCGGCGAGTCCTGCGTCAGACTGTAACGGAAAACGTCGAAGCTGCGTCTCACATCGCCACCGGCATCGCCAGACGGTTACGTGGGCGGAAACACGAAAAGGCCATGGCTCAGCGGGTCTGGTACGAACACCTGGCCGACCTTCTGGATCAACATCCCGATCCGGACTGGGTTTGGGCACTCTTTCTGGCGGCCACGGCTCACACCCAAGGGGATGTTCCCAAAGCGCTGGCACTGGTGCAGAAAGCCCTGTCTAGTCAAAAGAAAGCGAAATCGCCCACGCCGCCGTCGCAGTCGCAACACCGGGTTGGGGAAGTCTGGCAAGGGAAAGACGGAAAATGGTACACGCTCATTCAGGTCGGTCAGCACGTTGTGCCAGTGCGAGCCCATGCACCCGACGCGCATCAAGACGAAAAGACGGATCTAAGCGGCTGGCATGCCACCCCAGGTTCTTCTGCAATTTCTCACGTCCACTATGATGCGGCAAAGCAACGTCTGACGGTAAAATGGCGGGGCCGCTCTGATCCGCGTTTTATCGCCTACGAGGGAGTAAGCCCGGAACAGGTTCGGCGCATTCTGAGTTCGCCCAGCGTGGGCCGCTCCATCAATCGCCAGCTGCGACATGATGCGCACCGACGGTGGACCGCCACAGACATCGACGCCCTCACCGAACTGGCTTTGCAGCACGAAGATATTCGACGGATTGTCACCCAGGCACGCCGACAAAAAGCTCAGCAACTTTCCGCAACGCTCAGTCAATTGATCGTGCCCCAAGAGCAATGGTCCGCAGACTACGCGCAACTGGCGAACGCCGCCATTTTGAGCGTTATCCCACAAGAGAAAGACGGAAGACGGAAATGGAATTCCGATAACGTCGTTGCCTACGAAGTCATGTATGCCATTGCCGTCGACAACGGTTACATTCACCACGGCGGCACACATGCCATCGATGTCAGCAGTGGTCAGACACTTTACGAAACGGCCGACGGTACGAAAGTCGTGATCGGTATTGACACGAAAACGTCCTTTGGCCAGTCCAAGGTTGGGGATTTTGATGAAAATCGCGCCTCGCTGCGGCAGAAATGTGACTTCCTCGCCTATCGTCCGAACGATCCCGACGACCACTATGTCACTCAAGGTGTAGCCCGGGGTGTCCCGCGTATGGTGGTTTACCACGCCGGGGTCGATGTGCACGGCCAGGAGAAAGATTATGGGTTCGCCTACTATGCTTTACTAGGCGGCACGACCAAGTATACTAAGCTTCATGCAACTGAGGATATCACCTTCACCGTGCCGCCAAACCAGGAAATTACGCTAGGTAAAAAGACTTACCGTGCAGGGAAGAAGATACAGATTCCAAAGGGAGCAGAGATTCCGCCGGATATTCTGGCTATAGCACAACCCGAGCAGCTGCGCTCTTGGGGTTTTGACCCTTTGCAGCATGCGATGCCGATCAAGATTCACGGCTTGCACAGCCCGGAGGACCTGGTGAAAAATCCCCAACTGATGAGACAGTCGGATGCACGACTGCAAGAATACCTTCGCATGGTCAAGTACGAAGACTATGCGGAGAAAGTCGGTATCAAACTTGAAGAGCACGCTGAGCGGGAAATGAAGCAGACAGCCGACTTCGTGGCCAGCGTCGTGCGGTTCCGGGGCGGCAGTACGGGGAAAGAACACCTCGATATGGTCGCCTATCACGCGGCACGAGCCGACAAAGCCGAACAGGCCCGACAAGAAGCCGAACGCCGGCACCAGGAACTGTCTCAGCGGCACCAGCGGCATTTGGAGCTGACCAAACGGGCGGCTCAACTGGGCAACCCCGAAGTCCTGATGCAGCTGATAGGACATATGGAAACGGGGGATTACGATGCGGCGGAGGAGCTGCTACGTCAGCATGAAGGCAGCAAGCAACGCCCAGCCCCGAGGAAAAAGCGATGAGTTCTGAGGTCTACTTTTACTTCAACGGTCGAGAACCTGCGGGGGTCGTGTACAACTGGGGTGAGTTCTGCTGGTGGGCCCGGCAGCATGGTCCGCTGGGGAAAGCCCTCCAGGCCCTTATCGAACATGACCAGACCGTCCCAGCCGCCGAGGTGGAACGGGACCTTATCGCTTGCTTTCAGCGGGCCAAGGAATGGCCGGATGAGGCGGAACAATTCCTGGAAACTGTGCTGTGCCGAGTCTTCGACAACCCTACCATCGGCATAGGATACAATGCTCCCGAAGAGGAAAGGGAAAAAAGAGAGGACCGGTTGTTCTCGGCACGTCCGCTGATTGTGCGCTTGGCTGACCATGCCCAACGGGGAGAGGAGGCGTGGCGGCCGGTGAAGGAACGGGCCGTGCTGCTGGTGGAGATAGCCGGCCTGCTACTGACCCCTCGCAGTGAGTTGAGTACGGAGCCAGACGAAGACGGCTATTCCGAGCTGGATCGTCATGACAGCGAACTGGCGGCGGCATTGGCTCTTTTGCCACAGAAATAGCCAGCATTTCTTTCCCTGCTTTGTGCTTAGAGCTTAGAGCTTAGAGCATAACCAGTGCGGCGCGTGGTGGTACCCAGCAAGCCAGAGCGACCGCATCGCCGGCGTCGGGGGACCGACCCAGACGCTTGCGCAAATCATCCTTCGATTCCACGGTGATCCCCTGGGCCCGTAAGGCGTAACGGACCGCCAGCAAATCCCGGGCTAAATCCGGGTCCGGCGGTAAAGCCAGACGTGTTTCTTCCGGACCACCTTCCGGGTCGAGCCAACTGCGCAACACGCGGGCCGCGCAATGGCGGAACCGCTCGCCCGTCCTGACACCGCAGCAACCGCCTCCGTCAGCTTTCCCGCACACGCTGGCGGTTCCGGGGAACTGCTCCCGGACTAGGCCAGGATGTCCCGCACGATGCGCCCGTGGACATCGGTCAGACGGTAATCCCGGCCCTGGAAGCGATAGGTGAGCCGTTCATGATCGATCCCCAGAAGATGGAGCATGGTGGCGTGCAGATCATGGACGGACATGCGGTTTTCCGCGGCATGGTAGCCGAACTCGTCGGTGGCGCCGTAGGTGAGGCCGCGCTTGATCCCCCCGCCGGCCAGCAGCACCGAGAAGCCTTTCATGTGGTGGTCCCGGCCGCTGCCTCCCTGGGACATGGGAGTGCGCCCGAACTCGCCGGTCAGCACCAGGAGCGTTTCCTCGAACATGCCCAGGCGCTTGAGGTCCTTGATCAGGGCGGCTAAGGGCCGGTCGATCTCCTCGATTTTGAGCTTGATCTGCGGTTTGATGCTGCCGTGGTGGTCCCAGTCGCGGTGGTAGAGCTGGATGAAGCGGACGCCGCGTTGAGCCAGCCGCCGGGCTAGCAGGCAATTGGCAGCGAAGGAGCCATCCGCCCCTTTGGTCCCGTACATCTCCAGGATCTGCACCGGTTCGTCCCGCAGGTCCATCAGCTCCGGGATGCTCATCTGCATGCGGAAGGCCAGCTCGTATTGCTCGATCCGTGTGGCGATCTCCGGGTCGTCCACCAGGGGGTTGTAGCGGCGATTGAGCTGTTGCACAGCGTCGAGTACGTCCCGCTGCCGCGGTCGGTCCACGCCCGGCGGATTGGTTAGGTAAAGCACCGGATCGCCCTGACTGCGCAGGTGCACCCCTTGATACTTCCCCGGCAGGAACCCCGCGCTCCACTGCCGCGAGGCGATCGGTTGATTTTGTCCGCCTCGACCGTTCGAGGTGAGTACCACAAAACCCGGCAGATTGTCCGATTCGCTCCCCAAGCCGTAGGTGATCCAGCTCCCCATGCTCGGCCGGCCGGACACGGTGCTTCCCGTGTTCATGAACGTGTGGGCCGGATCGTGATTGATCGCCTCCGTATACAGCGAGCGGACAATGCACAGGTCATCCGCCACCTGGGGCAGGTGCACGAACAACTCGTTCATTTCGATACCGGCCTGTCCGTGCTTTTTGAACCCCCACTGCGGCGCGAAGCAGATCAGCTTGGCGCCTTGCAACTGGGCGATCGGCTGCCCCTTGGTGATGGACTCCGGCATGGGTTGGCCGTGGCGGCGGGCCAATTCCGGCTTGTTGTCAAACAGCTCCAGATGGCTCGCTCCCCCCGCCATGACCATAAAAATGACCCGCTTTGCCTTTGGCGGATGATGCGGTTGGCGCAACACTCCCGGCAAGGCGGACGCTTGCCGCTCCAAGAGGCTGGCCAAAGCCACGGCCCCCACGCCCCGGCAGGTCTGAGCCAGAAACGTCCGCCGCTGTAACAAGCGCACCTGCTGCAACTGTGGCATCGGCATCATCATTACCGGACCTCCCTAACGCAGGCCTGAGGCGGACCGGCCTGGCCCGACTTCTTCGGGGCACACCTCGGCCTGCCTCCGCGGAGTTGACCTTGATCCAATGGCTTTTCCAGTTCTCCCGAAATTATGCCTCTTATCCTCTTGTCATGGTGTCATGCTGTTCTGGTGTGACGGCGGGTGGCGATCGCTCCGTCATCTTCTCCGTTGGGTTGGCCTCCGGGGTAACGCATTTGGTTTGGGGCATGGAGGTTGTCGCCACGGTGTCAGGGCCGGGTGATGGTTTCGTGGAGGTTAAGCAAGGCCCGTGCGACGCTGGTCCAGGCGGCCACTTCCGCCGGGGGGATGGTCTGAGGGGCGGGATGGTCTCCCACGCTCAGCAGTCGGCGGGCTTCTTCCGGCTGGGCCTGGTAATGCTGGCGGTGCTTCTGGAGCAGTTCGCGGAGGATGTGCACCTCCGGCTCCTGAGGTTCGCGCGAGGTGGCGCGGCGGAACATCCAGCGGAGGCGCTGGGCGTCGTCAGGTCCGCTTTCGGCGAGGGCTTTCTGGGCGAAGGCGCGGGCTGCTTCCACAAATTCGGGGTCGTTGAGCAGGACCAGGGCTTGCTGCGGGATGTTGGAGCGGGGCCGCTCGCAGGTGCATTCCTCCCGGCTGGGAGCGTCGAAGGCTACCATCGCCGGATGGGGGAAGGTCCGCTGCCAGTGGGTGTACAGGCCGCGGCGGTATTGCTTGTCTCCGCTGTCCTTGATCCATTCCCGCGGCGGGAAGTTCAGGGCGGCCCAGTAGCCGGGGGGCTGGTACGGCTTGACACTCGGCCCGCCGATCTGGGGTACGAGCAGGCCGCTGATGGCCAGGGCTGTATCCCGGACGAACTCCGCATCGAGGCGGAAGCGATTCTGCCGCGCCCAGAGCAGATTAAGCGGATCGCGTTCGCGCAGATCGGGCCGTTCCTGGGCGCTTTGCCGGTAGGCGGTCGCCGTGACCATCAGGCGCACCAAATGCTTGACGTCCCAGGTTTTCTGGAACTCGGCGGCGAGCCAGTCGAGCAGTTCCGGGTGGGTGGGCCATTCCCCTTGCGTGCCGGATTCTTCCAGGGAGCGGGCGATTCCTCGGCCGTAGAAGAGTTTCCAGAGGCGGTTAGCCATGACGCGGGCGGTCAGGGGGTTTTCCGGGGCGACGACCCAGCGGGCGAGGTCCAGGCGGGTGTAGCGCTTTTGGCCGGGGGGCAGGGGCGGCAGCGGGGGCAAAAAGGCCGGTGTTTTCGGTTCCATGATCGGCCCACTGTCATCCTGCCAGTTGCCGCGGGGGAGCAGGCGGACGGTGCGCGGCGGGCCGCTGATGGTGATGAGCACGCGGGGGATGGTGTTTTCCAGTCCGCTCCGGGCGGCTTCGGCTCGCTGCCACGCTTCGCGTTCCCGCCGCAGGGCTGCCGCGGGGATCAACCCCAAAGCGGTGCGATACCGCTTTTGGGCCTCGGCTTCTTCCTTGCGCAACTGCTCCAGACGCTGCTCCTGCTCCGGGGTCGGTACGAGCATGCCGGGTTCCCGCCGCCCCACCGCCGCTTCCTGAATGTCCGCAAAAAACGCCGCCATGGAGTAGAAATCGACCATGGTGTACGGATCGTACTTGTGATTGTGGCATTCCGCGCACAGGAGCGTGCCGCCGAGCCAGACCTGGCCGAAGTTCCGCACTCGATCCGCCGCGTACTTGGCGATGTACTCCTTGGCCTGCGCTCCGCCTTCCTCCGTCGTTTGCAGCAGGCGGTTGTACGCCGTCGCCACCAGTTGCTCCCGGCTCGGCTGCGGCAGCAGGTCCCCCGCCAGTTGCTCAATGGTGAATTGATCGAACCGCTTGTTGCTGTTGAACGCCTTGATGACATAATCCCGGTACGGCGAGACGTTCATCGGGTTGTCGCTGTGATAGCCGATGCTGTCGGCGTAACGGACCAGGTCCAGCCACCAGACGGCCAGGCGTTCCCCGTAGTGAGGCGAAGCCAGCAGGCGTTCGACCAGCTTTTCGTAGGCGTCCGGGGAGCGATCCGCCAGGAAGGCTTGGACTTCCTCCGGGGTGGGGGGCAGGCCGCGCAAGTCGAACGACAAGCGGCGGATCAAGGTGATCCGGTCTGCCTCCGGCGAGGGGGCGACTCCCTCCTGCTGCCAGCGGTAGGCCAGGAAGGCGTCGATCGGATTGCGGATCGGCCAGGGCTGGCCTTGCACGTCGCGCACGCCTTGCACCACGGGCACCGCCGGCCGCTCCAACTTGGCAAACGACCAGTGCTCCGTATACACCGCTCCCTCGGCGATCCACTGCCGGAAGTGTTCAAGCTGCTCCGGCGTGAGGGGGGGCTTTTTGGCCCCGCTCGGCGGCATCCGCTCCGCGGGATCGCTGGCAGTAATCCGCCGCCACAACTCGCTTTCCTCCGGTTTGCCCGGCACGATGGCCCCCGCCGCCACGGCGTCGTCCCGCCGATCCAGCCGCAGGTCCGCCTTGCGTGCGTTCCCATCGGGGCCGTGGCAGGGATAGCAATGCGTGGCCAAGATCGGGCGAATGTCCCGCTGGAAATCGACCTTGCGGGGACGGGGGGAAGCTGCCGGATTGGCCGCAGTCTGCACGGCGGAAGCAGAAGTCGCCGGGGTGGAGGATGCCGCCGACGCAGCCGAGGAGGATGCCGGAGAGGAAGATGTCTGCGCTGCCGGGGAGGAAGCGGGGTGAGCCGCCGGTGTATCCGCCGCCACGCTGGCCTTCCAAAATCCGCCCGCGGTCCAGACCGCCGCCACCAGAAGCACGCCCGTACCTACAACCCCTGCGCTCGGTACCGCTTGGCTTCGCATGGCACCGCTCCTTCTCTTCCACCCTGCGAGGAACACTGACCGCAATGACCAACTGACCGCAATTACCAGAGGACGGCCTCACTCGGCGGGAAGCAGACCGCAGCACGTCCAGATTCTGCCGCGGCACCGGGCCGTCCCGTTCGGGGGGGATTGATTCAACCGCTATTTATTGTAATCCCATACCCTTCCCTTGTGCAACCAAAAAGCCCCTCCGCCGAGTCGTAGGGAAACTCTTACGCTCGTCGCCGCCCAGGCTGCTTCCTGTGCCCGCCGCTGGGCCGCCGCCAAGACCGTTTCGAGGTATCATTCCCTTAGCCCTGCCTTTGTTAACGACGTGGAGCCTTCCGCATTACCTTCTGAGCGGTACTTCCCCCCGATATTCGACCCGGCGGGGTCGCTCCTCGAACTCGCTTCGGGGTACGCCGCTCTGTCGGATGATCGACAAGAGTGTGCCGGTACGCAATTCCTTATGGTTCGGAACTGGCACTGTGGTTGTTTTTCCTGCCGGGCTCACCCCTTGCATGACAATGTGACTGCCGCGCTGTCGAAGGCGGCGGAAACCGTGCCGTTCCAGAATCAGGCAGACTTCCTGACCCGATAGTACCCGGAGCTTACCCCTCGCAACGGGGCTGGATTCGCACCACGGCAAACTGGATCACTTCATGGTGCTAGGAACCCAATCATCGGCTACTTCGACCCGGGTTACCACCACTTCCCGCTGGAGGCGCTCGGCGATCTCCTCAGGAGAAGCAGATTCCAGGAACAACTCCAGGGCTTCCTGGAGATTATCGCGGGCCAATTCGATCGTTTCCCCTTGACTGGCAATGTCCAGTTCGGGACACAGGGCGACATAACCGTCCCCTTCCCGCTGAATGATCGCTGTCAGTCGCTTCGGCATGGTTCCCTCTCCCGAGCCTCTAGCCATGAGTCGCTTGTCCTACTCGGTTCAGGCAGCAAGACCAATCAGGCCGCGAGACCAAATCAGGCGGGACACTCAGGTCCGATCCATTTCCAGACCAAACAGACCTCCGAACCGCAATGTCGTGACCCAGCGGCGGATCAGGGTTATTCCTGGATCGTTCCTGGCCTGGCCATCTCGGTTTGCTCCCTTGCGCCCCGGCCTCCTCGCCTAGCTCCCGTTGGAGACGTCTTCCTTCCTATCAGTCCTCATTGTACCGCCTGCGGTTTCTTTGGGCCGTCCGTCCAAGCCGCTTCCCCCGTGCGGTTCCTTCCCGTCCCCCTGCTCAGTCTCAGTATGGATCTGCTCCCGATCGGAGTGGGAGGTGTCCGGCGGCGAGTGGGTCATCCGATGGGGGAACCGGCTGGGCGGAGCCAGGGCCTTCCTTCCAGGCCGTGAGTCCGGCAGGTCCTTCACCCCCTCAGGAGCAACGGCAGCAGAAAATGGGAGATTATGTCCCTCTCTTGCACGATAAGAGGGTAAAATGGTACAAGCCGTCAGGGATTCCGGTCGGTGGTGGGCCGAGCGGAACTGTGACTATCGAAGAGCTACGAGAGATTTCGCTTCAGGGTGAAATGTCACGGGACGGGAACCATGATCCTTTGGGAGCCGCCAGAAAGCCATCCGCTGCGCCGCCTCTTTTCGGGACTGACTGAACACGCTTTTTTCGCGCATCTGGGTGTGGCGGATCCGCGCCTGACCGATTATCTGTCCTTGCTGTTGGCCCGGTTCATTCACTTTGACACCATTTACCGCCTGCGCAGTGCGGCGGGCCGGCCCCTGACCGAGCTGGTGGATATGGTCCTGGAAGCGGAGCAGCTCCCCGCTGGAGGGCGCACCCAGCGCGAATACTACCGTCACATCGGCGATTTCGCCCTCTTCTGGACCGGCGTCTATCCCGAAGCGTTGGATCAGCATCGCCGCCAGGCCGTCAAGGATGCCCTGGTCAGCTACACCTATCAGGGCAAGCGCAGCTACCTCATCACCAGCCGGCTGGAAGAGGCGGAACATCACGACGAACAAGCCGGGCTATTCCGCCGTCTGAGCGAGCAATTCGAGCTGTGCGCTCTTGGCCTGCGCAAAGTGCGGGAGGAATGGGAGGAACTCCGCCGCCAGACCCCGCCCGGTCCGCCCATCATCTGCTGACACTTCAGGGCAGCAGCCAGTCCAACAAACGGCTAGCACAAGAGAGCGGCCAGCACCCTACCTGAGGCCCGGCTAATCCTCCGGCGGAGTGAAGTCGGCCAGATACAACTGCGGAGAACTGCGGCCATCCCGGCTGCTCGTCCAGAGCACCTTCCGATAATCCGGACTGAACACCGGCAGCACGTCCTGGCCCGGAGCGTAGGTGATCCGTGTCATCTTCCCGGTCTCGATGTTCATCCAGTAGAGATCGTAATTGGGACGGACGAACTCATTGGCGTGGTCCGCCGCCGTGCAGATGATGTGCTTGCTGTCCTTGTACCAATACGGCGCCCAGTAGACCCAGGTGTTGTTGCGGGTCAATTGTTTTTCGCCGGTGCCGTCGACGTTGATCACGTAGAGCTGCAGGCGGTCTTTCTCCTGGCGGTCGGCGCGGAAGATGATCTTTTTCCCATCGGGGCTGAAGAAGGGGCCGCCGTTGTAGCAATTCGGAGCCTGAGTGACCTGCCGGGCGCCGCTGCCGTCGGCATTCATGATGTAAATCTGCACGTCGCCCGCCTTACCGGCGGCGTACACAATCTGCCGCCCATCGGGGGAGTAGCTTCCCTCGGCGGTGTACACCTTGGCCTGCGGCGTCAGACAGCGCAGCTCGCTCCCATCCACGTTGGCCTCGTAAATCTTCATGTGCGGGTCAAAGTCCCAGGAGTAGCGCCGGCGGATGCCCTTGTTCTGTTCCTCGAGGCGGCGCTGCAACTCCGCCACCTGGTGCTGGCGCGCCTCAGGATCGCTATGGGACGAGGCGAAGATGATCTTTTTGCCATCGGGCCGGAAGTAGCCGCAGGTGCACTTCCCCACCCCCGGACTGACCCGAATGGCCCGCCCGCTTGCCAGGTCTTGAACGAAAATCTGATAGAACGGATTGCCCGTCCCCTTTTCCTCCGCCTGGAAGATGATTTTGGTCCCATCGGGGGAAAAGTATCCTTCCCCGGCGCGGACGTAGTCAAAAGTCACCTGGCGAATGTTGCGCAGGTACCGCGCCTCGGCCTGGACCCAGTCCCCCGCCGTAGACTTCGGCGGTGTCTGTCCCTCGGCTCGATGGCCTGCCACCCCGGCTAGCAGCACGCCCACGGCCAGCACCAGCAAGGAGCCGAAGGTCCGCTTCCAGCGAGGACCCCGGCCTCCCACCCTTCCCGCTGCCTCACCCCAGGGCATTCCGGCTCTGTTCCTCCCGTTCATTCCCGCTCCTCCTCAGGTTGTCTGGAGCGTCCGTATTCTTCCGTCATGGTCATTGTCGCGGCTGGGCGGCCGCTGGCTACGCCGGTGCGTTTGGAGAATCCCGCCGTCCGCTTCTCCCGCCGCTGGTCCTTTCGCTGCTACCTTCCGCGGCCGCTTTCGCCGCCGTGGCGCGGAGGGCACAATGCATGATACGCTTGCATGAGGCCTACTATGCAGCATAATAACTTTCCTGACTAGATGTTGTGGAAGAGTTTTCACACTGGCGTCTTTTGGGGGTTGGATAGGATTTCTCCGTCGATGTTCCGTCACAAGGGTCTCGAAGAGGTTTTGCAGGAGTGGCAGAAGCTGCGCCAGGCGCCAGTCCTGGGGCGCACGGCACCGCCTCCACCGGTGGTGAGGACGCTAGAGCAAGCTCTGGACGCTCTGGGTCAACGGCAGCGTGTGCAGGAGGTGGATGCCCAGGCGGAACTGTGCCGCCAGCGTCTGGAGATGGCCGCCACGCCCATCCTCGGCGTGCTGGGGGAACTCAACGCGGGCAAGTCGAGCGTGGTGGCGCGCTTTCTCAGTCCGGCGGGACGCTGCCGTCTGCCCCGCGGCTTGGAGGAGGCCTTCGGCACGCATCGCTTTGTGTACTGGTTCCCCCGCGCTTGGCAGCAGGACGAGCAGCGCTACCAAGCCCTCCTGCGCTGGCTGGCCCAAGCCCACGGCCACGCCCCTGAACCGCTCCACGAGAAGCCGGAGATTGCTTTCCAGCAGTACCGTAGCGGACGGGAAAACCCTGCGCTCATCCCCGTCCCCCTCGTCGCTTACGACGAGCAGCTCCAGCACTTCGCCCTGCTCGATTGCCCCGATGTGCAGACCGAGGACCATCCCCCCGCTTCCCCCGCGGCGCTCCTTGGCTCATCCTCGCCCCCGCCCAACCGCCGCCTAGAGTTTGTCACCCAGGCCGCCCGCCTCTGCTCCGCCTTCCTCCTGGTCTGGGAACGCAGTCAGGTCCGCGACCGGCTCGTCGGAGAGTTCCTCCACCGCCTCCGCCAAGTCATGGCTCAAGTCCCCATCTTTCTTCTCATTAACAAAGTCCGTCCCAAACCGGATGCCTTATCCGCAATTCTTCAAGATGAGGATATCCAAAGAATCCGTGAAAAATACCATATCCAGGACATCTACGTTGCTATGGACTTTGATATTCCCAATTGGGAGCGATACACACCGGCTTCCTTGCAGAAGGACAAAGCCTCTTTGCCGAATGACGAGGCGGGAAAGTCCCCGGTGTTCTTCCGCCTCGATGCCAACACCGCCGCTGATCCTCACGCCGCACCGGCCACGGTGGGATTGGCAGCTCTCTTCCAGCAGCTTCCGCCGGCCGAGTTGCAAAAAGCAGCGATTGACTCGGCAGTGACAGAACTCCGCCAGCAGATCGCCGCCCTTCTGGACAGCCTCGACACCTGGCGGCAGAAGTGCGAAAAGACCACCCGCTCCGCCTGGCAGGGCCTGCTGCAATTCTGCCTGGAGTTGTTCCAGGATCAACGCGGCGAACCCATCCAAATCTACAATCTTGCCTTCCAGGAAAAGCTCAACAAAGTCATCATGGAACAGGCCCCCTGGTATGTTAAGATGGCGAATTGGTTCCATGACAGAATCCATAGCGGTGTGGAATTGGTCCGCAAGATGATACCGTTATCAGGATTAAGACACCAGGCGGAGCAATGGCGGAGCCACTTGCAGCATTGGGCGGGGGGATTTGTGGATGCCGCGGAGTTGGCCCAGCGCAGTCTCCAGCAGCGGTGGGTGCCTGCGGATTGGCCGATGGAGCGATTGGAGTATCTCTGGAAGGAGGTGCTGGAGCAGTTGAGGCGCTTCGAGCATCAGGTCAGCGAGGCGGATTTGCGGCCGATGGCGGAGGATTTCTGGCGGCATGCCCCGGCAGGGGTAGGCTGGCGCAGCGCGCTGTCGATTCTGGGAAGCATGGCAGCGGTGGCGGGCTTGGCCACGGCGGCGATTGACGGCGGAGCGACACTCATGGCCGGCTATTCCTTCTCCGCGGCGGTGGCTTCGGCCATTCCAGGCCTGGGCGCCCTGACGGTCGGGGCTATCGGGACTGGAACCGCCTTGGCCGTCTGCTACGCCGGACTGATCCAGCATAACTCGCTTCCCTATCTGTCGGCATTTTTCACCTTGGCCTGTGACGCCTTCGGACTGCCGCACCGCCTCGATGACCAGCCGCTGACCGTGACCTTTGGGCGAGGCGAGCAGCGGCGACCATTCACACTGCCGCAAGTCGCAGTGCCCTCCTTGCGGGTGTGCCACCCCTTGCCGAACATCGGGCTGTGGCACTGGACAGGTCCGGGCCGCCAGGCCTGGGAAAACGCCCGCCGCTCTCTCCCGTGATCCCTCGTTGGCTTTTGGGGAAAGGAATCGGTTATGTCTGCTCCTCCTGCGCGCTCCCCCTCCTCTGCTGCGCTCGCCCAACTCCGGCAGTGGTGCGAGCAGGTGCTGGCCGCGGTGCACCAGGTCTTTGGGGACCATCCGCCGGCGCCGGCCATTCGGCAGCTCTGCCGCCAGGTACTGGAGGAGGCGCAATTGCTGCTAGCGCGGACCGCGACCGTGGCAGTGTCCGTGGTGCTTTTGGGGCGCACGGCGTCCGGCAAAGGGTGGCTGGCGCGCTGCTTCCTGCGCGATCCCGCTTTGCGCTCGGCCATTCCCAGCGGCCAGAACTCCGCGGATCGCTCGGCCCATCTGCTCTGGATCGGCCCCCAGCCGCCGCCGCAACGGGAAGAAGGGGAGCAGTATCTCCCCGCCTCTGCCGAGCAGATGCTCGATTTGGGCGTGCCGTACTGCCTGGGCGATGCCCCTGGCTTTTCTACCTATGGGGAAGCCGCGGAGCGTCTCCACCGCCGGGCCTTGGCCTCCGCCGCCCTGAAAATCCTCGTGTTGCCTCAGGAATCCCTCCGCGACGCCGGTGTGGTGCAACTCCTCCGCCAGCTTCCGGCTGCCCGCGTCCTCCCCGCCATCCGCTTCCGCAATCAGCCGGGACAGACCCAGCCCCGCGAACAAACCTACCAGGATGTTCTCCATCACTACCAGCTTTGGCAGCAGGCTGCCCCCGCCACCCGTCTCCTCTCACCCCTCTGGATTCCCGATGCGGATTGCTATGCCCCTCATGATCCTAATCAAGCGATCACTTACACACAGAAATTATTGCAGGATACATTGACGCCTCTTTTAGCGGATTCCCAGCAGCGTCAGCAGGCGCTGGAGGCGGAAATCCACGCCCGGCACGAGCAACTCCGCCGCAGCGTTGAACAACATCTGGAGGAGTTCCGCCAGCGCCTTCAGCCGATCCTGGCCAAGATCGACGACACCCTCTACAGCCTCCCGCCGCAATTGACCCGCCAGATGTTCGGTGAGGATGTCCCCCTGGCCGCCCTGGTGCGCGTCCGCCTCCGCGCCCATATCTTCCACTATACACCGCCTTGGTGTTTCCCCTATCGTTCCATCTTAGGACTTCTTATATTGACATCCAATGCTTGGGATCGCCTGATTTTTACATTGACAGGCAGTATTCCATCACTAGTCGCCGTGGTGTGGCAATCTTGGAAGAATGTGCGCACGATGGGGAAGGCTATGGCCCGGCAGCGGCTGCCCTTGGCGGCGTATCTCCAGCAGCAGGCCCGCGAAGCCTTGGCCGTGCCGCTCCAGCGCTTGCGGCAGACCCTGGCCGCCTGGCGCGACGAGGAAGTCCGACCGGAACAGGATTCCTACCAAGAAGTTAAGGTCCGTATCGCCGGGCTAGACGAGTTCCAAAACCGCTGCCGCTCTCTCCTGGAGCAGACGTTAGCCGAGCACACCGCCCGCCGCCGCTCCCCCTGGCTCTTCGCCCTCTTCGCTACCCTCGCCTTTCTCTTTTTCTTCTCTGGACCTGTTGTGGTCATCTATCGGCAATACATTGAAACTCTATGGCAAGTCTTTCGCGGAGAACCCGTATCATGGAGTGATTTCCCTCGTCCCGATTTTTCCATGATATTCACCAGCTTCATTCTCAGTGTGATTCCCGTGGCCTTGATTGCCATGATCGCCCTGACGGGGTTCACGCGCCGCCGCCTCGTGGAGCACTTGGCAAGCTCCTTCCGTCAAAAGATCGACGCTGTGACGAAACAGTGGCAGCAGCAGGCGATGCTGCGCCTGGAATTGCACGATCCCCAGTGGGAAGCGGTGCAGCGGCTGCTTCATCTGGACGGGGTGGCCGCTGAGCGTAAACCGCCGGAATCCGCGTCCTCCGCCGCCGCCAAGCCTCCCCCGTCTGAAAGCTAACATTTGTGCCGATCCTCTCTGTGATATATACAGATATTCTTTGTTTGGATAAAGTTTATTTTACATCTCGATAAGCAGGATTTCTCACGGGACCTGTATGGGGGTGAGCCGGCTACGGCGAAAGGTGACGATTCCCTGACACCAGGCGGGCCGGGGGGCACGGCGGTTCGCCAGGTATCACGGCTGTTCGGCGTTCCAGCGGCGGAAGTTGACGGTCTCGATGCGGAAGGGGGCGCCTGCGACCGCGCGGGGGAAGAAGCGGTCCACCCAGCCGCGCTCAGCGGCTTCCTGCCAGGAGGTCTGCGGGGGAACGTCCACGGATTTGAGCAGGATCAGGCGGCTGGCGCGATGCTGCCAGGCGGCGCGGGCGGCCAGAGAGTCGGAGGTGAGGTCCCAGCTCCGCGGCCAGGAACCCAGCTCCAGGCCGTCCAGGGCGGAGGGGGGCATGGCTGGTCCCAGCAGGCGGCGCAAAAACGCCTCGGCGATGCGGAGAGTGTCCATCGCCAATTCGTGCGCCGCCGCTTCCCCCAGTCCGTGAATTCGATCCAACATCCGAATAACATCAGCTAAATCTCCTCCGCCTGGCATAATTCGTATAGGATCAGGTGATAAAGACTGCAAAAAAGCTCGCAAACGTGGTCCGAGATCGGGAAGATCATAGAGGCTGCCGCCGACTTTGAGGATGATCATGGGTTGGCATCTCGCGGGAGGTTGGGGTCTATGCCAGGCGGCAGGCCGGCTGCCTGCGCGGAAGGTGCGGAGTATTGTAGGCCGAGCTGCTGCGGAACGGAAGCAGAAAGCAGAGGCGTATGGTACAATGGCAGCACTGGGGCGCAAAGCCGGTTGGGCAGGAGGGCGATGCGATGCGGGAATGGAGAAGCTGGGCGTTCCGTTCGGCGAAGCGGTGGGGGGCCGTGCTGGGAGCGCTCGTGACGGCGGCGGCTATCGCTCAGGTTCCGCTGCCCCCGGTCGAGGAGAAGGAGGACCCGAAAGGGGGGGTCAAGCGCAAGGTGGTGGTCGAGGATGATCTACCGCCGACGCGGCGCCCCGCGGCCACCGTGAGCCACCCGCCGGATGTGCAACTCGACGAGCTGGAGCGGGCGGCGGTGGCGGCATCCCAGCCGCAGCACAAGGCCCTGTTGCAGAAGTACCGCGTTCCCTTCGACAGTTTGACGGAGGCCGGGGGAGTCAGCCGGATTCGTCCCGTGCCCATTCACCGCTCTGAGTGGAAGGGGGCCGCGTATATCCGGGTCACGCCGCTGGACAGCACAGGTCAGCCGCTGGCGGAGCGGGGCGTGGCGGTCAAGGACGTGCGGCAGTTGGAGTATTTCGAGGCCCTGGTCCTGGCGGATGTGGAGAAACTGCTGGGGGGGAAGGAGGGGAAGCCGTCGCTGGACGATTACCTGGTGGCGGAGCAGTTGCTGGCGGCGGCGCTGCGGTTTCACGATTATGCGCGGGAGCGGAACCTGCGGCGGGGGCGGGGCTGGGAACCGCTGCGCAGTCCCCTGGCGAGCCGCTTGCGGCAGGTGCGGTTAGAAGCGGTGCAGTTGGCCCAACGCAGCGGGGACATGGTCCGCTTGCGGGAGCTGAGCCGGCGCGTGAGCGAGGCGTACCCGCAGGATGCGGAGGTGGCCCAGGTGGTAGCCGCCGTGCGCCTGAGCGAAGCGGAGCGGCTCCTGCAATCGCCGCAGCATCTGGATCATGTGCGGGCACGCGAGCTGCTCGACGATTACCAGGCGCGCTTTCCCGGCACACCCGGCGAGGCGGTGCAGCGCCTGCGCGGCCAGTTGCGGGAGATGGCCCTGCAAGCCCTCCAGCGAGCACGGGAGAAAAAGGAAGTGGGGGACTTGCCCACCGCCCGCGACGAGCTGGCCCGTGCGGCGGCCCTGGACCCCAATCTGGAAGACCTGCGCGAATTGCAGCGCGAGCTGCGCTTCGGCTACCCCGTGCTCTCTGTGGGGGTCTGGCAGTTGCCGCGCTACATGAGTCCTTCCCTTGCCCTGCTCGATAGCGAAAAGCAAGCAGTGGAGCTGCTCTTCGAGGGTCTGCTGGAGGAAGTACGGGACAGCAGCGGCCTGATCGGCTATGAACCGGCGGCCCTGCGCGCGATGCCCCGGCTGTTGCCCGGCGGGCGCGAATGCACCTTGCGGATCAGTCCCGGCGAAGGGGACCCTCGGACCAGTTTTACCAGTCACGATGTGGTGGCGACGGTGCAACTGTTGCGCCGTCAGCCGCACACCTGGGCCGCCTGGCCGCTCTTGTGGCTGGCGCCGGAGCCGCCGCAACCGCGGGACACCGCCACGGTCCGCCTGTTTCTGGCCCAGATGCATCCCGATCCGCGGGCCTTACTCACCTTCAAACTGCTGCCGGGACGCTGGCTGCAACAGCAGGGGAAGGCGGCGGACGATCTGGATTTTGCCCAGCGACCCTTCGGCACCGGACCCTACCGCTTGCATGCCCGGGTGGATCAACCTCCGCCCGGTCAGCCCCGCGAAGTCATCTTCTTCGACAACCCCCTCTACGCTCGCAGTCCCGATCGCGTCCACCTGCCGCGGATTCGCGAAGTCCGGCTCGTGGAAATCCGCCCTTCGCCGACGGACCCCTATCTCCCGCGGGTGACCGAAGCCTTCCGCAATGGCCGCCTCCATCTGCTGCCCGATATTCCCACGGTCGATGTGCCGCAGTTCACCGGGCCAGGGTCGGGATTGGCTGACCGGGTGGAGGTAGTCACCGTGACGCAGCATCGGCGCATCCACATTCTGGCGGTGAATCTGCGCCGCCCCTACTTCCAGCGCAAGAGTCTGCGGCAGGCGCTGAGCCTGGGGATCGACCGGGAGGATATTCTCGATCAGGTGTTTCGCGGCAGCGCCCCGGAAAACCGCAAGTATCACCGGGTGATGGGAGGACCGTTCCCGCCGCAGTCCTGGGCCGCCGGCAGCAAGCCGATGTCCCTGACCAACCGCGACCTGGCTGTGCAGCGCCTCCAGGAGTATCTGGCGGAACCCGGCGCCACCACCGCCTTTCAGCTTTCCTATCCGCAGGATGATCCCCGGGCCGCCGCCGCCTGCACCCGCTTGAAAACCCAGCTCGAAACTCTCTTTGACAAACGCCTGACCCTGGAGCTGGAACCGGTCCCCATGCGCGACCTGCTCGTGCGCGTCCACGAAGAACACCGCTATGACCTGGCCTACATCCCCTTCGACTACCCGGATGACTACTATCCCTACGCTCTGGCTGCCTTGCTCGACCCCTCGGCGGCTACCCGCTCCGGACGCAACTTCTGCCACTTCCTTGACCCCGACACCAACCCCGATGCCGAAGACCTCCGCCTCGGCCAGCTCCTCAATGACCTCAAACAATTCCGCGACTACGACACCCTCGCCCAGCGTGCCGCCGACATCGCCGAACGCTTCAACCAGTCCCTCCCCTTCATTCCCCTCTGGCAGCTTGACCGCCACATCGCCGTGCACCGCCAGCTCCGCATCTTCTACGACACCTCCACCCCCGCCGATCCGACCACCCTCAATCCGACCACCCTCTTCACACGCATCGCCTACTGGCGGCTGGAATAAGAGCCTGCCGACGGGAAGGGCAGCTCTTCACGGACCCGGTTTCCCAAGACGAGCAGCGAGCAGTGAAAAGGGCGAATGGTGAATAGCGAATGCCGAATGGTGAGTGATGGAAGAAAGCGAAGGGCGAGCCGTAGGGCCAATGGTGAGTGGCGAATAGTGGTATAGAGGAGGACAGGGAGACACGGAGACGAAGAGAGAGACGGGAAGAGGACAAACGCTGAGCGGCGAGCGGCGGAGCGCAGAACGGGGGGAGGGGCGAGGGGAACGTTCACTCCGCGGCGTAAGCCCGCTGGAAGGCGGCCACTCCGGCCCCCAGCGCCACACTCAGGCCGCTTTGGGCCAGCACCAGCTCCAGGGCGGCGATTGCTCCGAGCACATCGAACGGATCAACATATCCCATATGGCTGAGGCGCCAGATTTTCCCCTTGAGGGTGTCCTGTCCGTCGGCCAGTTTGAAGCCGAAATCCTTCTCCAGTTTTTTCAGGACGGCGGAGCCATCGAGGCTGGCCGGGACGCGGATGACTGTCAGGGCACTGGCAGGCCGGCGGGCGAACAGTTCCAGGCCCAGGGCTTGGACGGCGGCACGGCAAGCGCGGGCCAGGCGTTCGTGGCGGCACCAGACCTGCTCGATACCTTCACGGCGGAGGCGTTCCAGGGCCAGCCGCTGCGCGCGGATCAGGGTGTTGGCGGGGGTGAAGGGGGTGTCCGGCCCGTCGGCCAGCGCTTTGCGGTACCGCCGCAGATCGAAGTAAAAGTTGCGTACCGGCGTGGTTTCGATCTTCTGCCATCCCTTGGGGCTGACGGCGATGTAGGCCAATCCCGGCGGCATCATCAGGGCTTTTTGCGAACCAGTCACCAGCACGTCGATACCCCAGGCGTCCATGCGGCACTCCATCGCACCGATGCCGCTGATGCCATCGACGACCAGCACGGCCCGGCGGTGGCGCAGGAGTTGCCCGAAGGCGGCGATGTCATGTCCCACGCCCGTGCTGGTTTCGCACAAGGTGGTGAAGACGGCCACGGCGTCGCTGTGCTGCTCCAGGGCTTCGGCCAGGCGTTCCGGCGTGACGGCTTCCCCCGGTGCCGCTTCCACGGCGACCACCTCGGCCCCGTAAGCCCGCAGGATGCCGCGCCAGCGTTCCCCCCAGCGGCCTGCGGTGCCTAGGATCACCTTCTCCCCCGCCGCGACCAGGTTCGTCACCGCCGCTTCCATCGCTCCGGTGCCGCTGCTGGTGAGCACATAGACCGGCTGCTGCGTCTGCAGCACATATTGCAAGCCGGCCACCACCTCTCCCAGGATCGCCTTGGCTTCGGCACTGCGGTGATACCCCACAGGCCGCGCCAGCTCCAGCAGCACTTCCTCCGGCACCGGTGTCGGACCCGGCGTGAATAACCGCGACTTCTTCATGCTCTCCTTCTCCTCACGGTTTGCTTTCACGGATTGTTGTAGGAACCGCTGTCCTCCGGCTCCACCGCCCGCCTTCCACCCTGGCTCGCTTGCTGCCCCCGTTTTCCTGGACCATCTGGGCAACATTTAATCCTGCCGCCATTTAATCCTGCCGCCGCTGGGGCGGGGCGTGGTGTTTTTCCCTGGCGAAGCCGATCGGGGCGGGGAGGCGGTTTTGGCAACGTGGACGCTGGCCTCGGCGGAGAAAGGACAAGTGCGGATTCAGGGGGTGTAGGTTTGCCACCACCGCAGCCAGGGGTGAAGTCCCGGCGTTCGCTGCGTGGAGCGCACGGCGTCAGCGAAACGGGCCTTGTCATCCTCGGTATTGCGGTGAGGAACCTGGCGGACGAAGTCTAACAACTGCTCCGGGGAGCGCTTTTGGGTGCGCAAGTCTCTCATGAGATGGCTGCCGGCCCAGTACACAGTCAGAGCTTTCAGAACGGTTTGCGGCGGGCTGGTACTCCACAGGGGCGCCTGGGCTTCGTCCAGGAGCAAATCCACGAGGTGGCTCATTGCCGCCAGGTCTTTGTCGGGCACTTGCAGACGAATAGCGAGCCAGGGCTGGCCAGGAGCACGGGGGCGGACGTCGAGCCGGTAAGCGGTTCCTTTTTCCAGCACGATCCAATGTCCGGCGGGGGCGGGACGGGCGTCGGCGGCGTCGGTTTGCAGGGCAATGTTGGCCTGGCTTTTCTGGCGTTGGCGAGCGAAAAGGAACTCTTGATGGAGGAAAGCAGCGGCTCGGCGCCAATCGGGGCGGTCTTCCGCGACTTGGATGGTCACGTCCTCCTTGACCAGGGCATCGAAGCGGGCATCGTGATCCTTGAACGGTCCCCAGTCCGCGACGACTTGAGTTTGAGCGGCGGTAGCGACATAGCGATAGAGCGTGGCGGTCGCTTCCACCCCGATGCGGAACTCCTCAGCGAAGACCGCTTGCAAGGCCTCGGAATCGCGAAACGCGGGCTTATCCGGCCAGTGGTGCCAGAGGGCAAAGGGCAAGAGCCACTGGCCTTGGTATTCGGCGGCCAGCCAACGATGGTAGAAGCTCCAGCCTTCGATGCCGTTGCACCGCTCGTATTCCGTCAGCCGTTCCAGAGGCGTGCCTTGCAAAGCCTTGCTGCGCCGACGCAGAATCTCGGACCAAGTCCAAGCGGGCTGTTGCCCCAAACTCTGACCGCCGACAATGGTCCCTCGCTGGTCCGGGGGCAAGGACAAGGCAGCGGCGGTATCTTCCAGCCAGTCGTGGACGTAACCTTGGACCCCGGTGTAGAGGTCCGGTAACAATTCGGGAGGCTTCTGCGCGGTGAAAAAGCCCCGGTCCTTCATCAACTCGGCTTTCCGACCTCGGGCATAACGCCGCACTTCCCGGCTGGCACGCTCCACCGGCAATTTGTCCAGCAGCGGACGGACGGAAGCAGGAAGCAGATCGTCTGACGCCCTGGCGTTGCTCATCATCAGGAGCGGACTGTGGCTCATGCACAACGCATCCTGAGGATAATGGCTGGCCACCGAAGCCAGAAAACAGGCCCGTGGACCATCGCCCTGCCGCAACGCCTCGACCGCTTCGCGGACCAGCAGCAGCACGGCCCAGCGGCCATTCTCCCCTTGGGCAATGTCCCAGTCGTTCATCCGGTCCGGATAAACCCCGAAAGCGCAGTGGTCGGGATGGGAGCGAAAGGGTTCCGGAACCAAACCAGCGAGGGCCGGCATGCGGGACGCTTGGTCATGTGCTCGCGTCCAACCCCAGACCCAGGAGATTGTCCCGACCAGGACAACGGCGCAAGCCAGAAAACGGCAGGCAAGCATGCAGCTTCCTCCGGAAGTGGGTCAGCACTGCGAACGCTTGATCTCGCACCTGGCTACCGGTTCCGACGAACTAGCTCGGCGAAGCTAACGGGGCTAGATTTTGCGGCTTTGTAGACAAAGACGCTTCGCTGGGGGAAAGGTTCCTGTCCGGGGCCGGAATGAAAGGTGAAGGAGACTCCTGAAGTAGGGTGGGGATGTGCAGAGGCGGAGGAGGGAGGTCAGTTCTGTCCCTGGGGCTGAGTTTGTCCCTGCGGCTGGGTCTATGCCTGGGGCTGAGAACGAGAGAGGCGGGCGGATTGTAATTTTTACCAGGCGGCGGGAGGGGTGGGGCGCCGGTTGTAGTTATTACAGCGACGCTAGCGTCCGCTGATCTCTTCGCTACGTCTGGTGCGATCGGGAAGTTGCATCTGAGCCGCAGGAAAAGCGGCAGGTTTTTGGGGGGAGCCTTCCGCGCGCTATGCCCGGCACGCCAGTTGCCAGATAAACTTCTGACGCACGGAGTTGACAAGCCGATCGACAGGAAGTCGAGGGTTCCGGCGTCGTTACCACGGAGGTCAAGGGAATGACGCTGCGGTGGCTGGTGGTCGGGGCGGTTGCAACCGGGGTCGTGCTGCTGGGCGATGCCAGGGCGCACGCTGCCGTCTTTGAGACGCCGAACTTTCGTGTCGAAGCTCCCACGCCGGAATTGGCCCGCAAGTTTGGGGAAATGGCCGAGTTTTACCGGCGGCAGAAGGCCCTGGAATGGCTGGGGCGGGAAATGCCTCCCTGGCCGGAACGCTGCCTGCTCCGCGTGCGCGTTGAGCTGGGATCGGCAGGGGGCGCCACCACCTTCTCCTTCCATCCCCGTGGCGGCGTCGCTTCCCAACAGATGGAAATCCGCGGCGAAGTCCGGCAATTGCTCCACAGCGTCCTGCCCCACGAGATCACCCACACCGTCTTCGCCCATTATTTCGGGCGTCCTGTGCCGCGCTGGGCTGATGAAGGCGGCAGCGTCCTGTCGGAAAACGAAGAGGAACGCTTCCAGCATGACATCCGCTGCCGGGAAATCCTCAACGCCGGCCGGGCATACGTCCTGCGCACCCTCTTCCGCATGACGGATTATCCGCGGGACATGATCGTGGTCTATGCTCAGGGGTACTCGGTGACGGCGTTTTTGGTGGAGCGCGGCGGGGGCGGCCAGATCGGGCGGGCCAAGTTCCTCCAATTCCTGGCCCTCGGCATGCAGGGGAACGATCCCCGCTATCACGGTACGGTCGAAAGCTGGAACGAAGCAGTGCGGCGGATTTACGGCTGGGACTCGGTCGATGCCCTGGAGCGGGCCTGGCTGGAGTCGCTGCGGACTCCGCCGTCGCGGACCGCGGCGCGGGAACTGGGGAATGTATTCTCCGACCGCGGCGGCCACCTCACCGCCACGGCATCCACGGCGACAGGCCGCACTCCGCCTTCCAATCCCGTGACCGGACGCAGCGAAGTCCGCAGCAGCGCCCTGCCGGCTCTGCCTCTGCTCGAACCGCCCGTGCGGGCCATCCGCGCTGCCGCCCCGGACCACGAACCGCTCGAAACGGTCCCGCCGCGGGGAACACTTCCGCCGTCTGCAACGGTCCCAGCCCAGGGAGCGGTCCCACCGCAGGGAGCGGCTTCGCCCCTTTCACCCTACGGCGCGCGTCCTGCCGTCGTCCCGACGATGCCGACTTCCTGCCCGAATGGTGCCTGTCCGCCGCCGGTGCTGCTCCCGCCAGAGATTCCCGCTCCTGTTCGTCCTTGAGGCCTGTTCGTCCTTGAGGGGGGCCTTTGGGAAAAAGCGAGCCGTTCGGAAGAAGCGAGTTCTTCTCGAAAATCCCCCAGCTTCGGCGAAGCCAGCGGCGTCCTGTGTTGTTTCAGGCGGCTGGTTTCAGGCGGCTTCGGCGTTAGGTTCGGCTTCGGGACGGGCGAGTTGAGCAGGGGAAAAGAGGTAGCCCGCGGGGGCAGGGAGCTGGTGAGGTCCGACCGGTCCGTGGGCGTGGCCTTCCCAGGCGTGCTGGTGCAGAGCATCAAGGACGCGTTCGGCCAGGGCGAGGGCTTCCCGGCCATCCTGACCGCTGACGCGGGGCCGTTCCCCGGTGCGGACGCAGTGCAAAAAGTGCTGGATTTCCGCGGTGAGCATGTCCCCCTTGCGGTCGCCGTCAAGATGAAGGACCTGGAGGTAGCGGCCGAAGAGTTCCTCCTTGAGGCGGGCGCGGGCGGCGGCGTCGAGCTGCTCCAAGGGGATGCCGTAGCGGCGCACCTCCTCGCTGGGTTGGACCAGGATCAGCTTGCGCGTGACGAAGTCGATGCCGGCGTACCCTTCGGGCGCCCAGATGCGCAGGCGGCGCTTGGGATGGCGGGTGATGCGGCTGGCCGTTACGTGGGCGATGCAGCCGTTGGCGAATTCCAGCCGGGCGTTGACCATGTCCTCGTGCCCGCCGAAGACGGAGGCTCCCACCGCCGCCACGCGCTCCACAGGAGCGCCGACCAGGGTCAGCAGCAGGTCCAGATCGTGGATCATCAGGTCCAGGACCGCGCCGATGTCCGTAGAGCGGCCGGTGAAGGGGCCGTGGCGTTCGGCTTCGATGAATTTGGGGCGGATGGGCCGGCGGAGGAGTTCCTCGAAGGCGGGGTTGAAGCGCTCGATGTGCCCGACCTGGAGGGGGACGCCGGCGCGCTGGGCCAGGGCGATGAGGTGGTCCGCTTCGGCCAGAGTGCGGCAGATCGGCTTTTCCACCAGCACAGGAACCCCGGCTTCGAGAAAGGCGGCGGCCACCTCGTGATGATACACGGTTGGGGTGACCACATGCACCGCATCCACCTGGCGCAGAAGCGGCTGGTAGTGGGTGTAGGGGCGGGTGCCGAGACGTTCAGCGACGAGGCGGGCCTGTTCGGGATTGACATCCACCACGCCGACCAGTTCCACATCCGGCAGGTGGGCCAGAATGCGGGCATGGTGCTGGCCCAGATGTCCGACGCCGATGACAGCGGTGCGTAAACGGGTCATGTCAACCCCAGGATGATGGTCGCGGGATGCGGGAGCGGAACCTCCGGTCAAGCGGCCCAGGAGAGGGCGCGTGTCGCAGTCGGCCGGGCGATGGCTTGCCGTCCCTGTCCCAGACGCCGGGCCAGTTCCACGTTGAGGGTATGGCCGGACCGGCAGGCCACAATATGCCCGGCCAGGTCTTCGCCGAACAAGGCCAGATCGCCGATCAGGTCCAGGATTTTGTGCCGGGCCGGTTCATCGGCAAAGCGCAGGCGGTTGTCCACCGGACCGCTCGGACCGAAGACCAGAATGTCCGACGGTTGAAGATGCGTCCCGATGCCCTGTTCGCGCAACTGCTGGGCTTCCCGCACGGTGAGGAAGGTGCGGCAGGGGGCCACGTCCTGGAGGAAGACCGCGGGTGTCAGGCGGACGCTGAAGCGCTGCGGTGCGATGGGAGCAAACGGGCCGTAGTCGAGCAGGTAAGTCAGCCGCAGTTCGCAGCAGCCAGGCGGAGGCGGATGGAAAGTCAAGGTCGCGCCCTCCCGGCGGAGCGTGAGGGGCTGCGTGACACTCCAGATACGGCGCGGGCGGGGCTGAAGGATGCTGCCAGCGCTCAGAAGCAGGCGGGCATAATCGGCGGCGGAGCCGTCCAGGCCCGGCGGTTCCGGTCCTTCCAGATCGATGCGGCAGTTGTCGATGCGCAAGCCCGCGAGAGCAGCCAGCAAATGTTCGACCACGGTGACGCTGTGGCTGGAGCTGCTCAGGGTGGTACGCCGTTGGGTCCCCACCGCAGCGGAAACCTGAGCGGGAATCAGCGGGGCGCCGGGCAGGTCCAGCCGCCGAAAGACGATGCCGCTATCCGGCGGGGCTGGATGCAAGCTGAGGCGGACCGGCTGGCCGCTGATCAATCCCCGCCCCGTGAGGGCGGCACTTCGAGCCAAGGTGCGCTGCGCGCGTGTGGCCAGAATCTGCACGGTGCCTCCTTGCTATCCGTGGGCAGGCCGACGTTCGGAACTGTGCTCCCACCATCCCTGCGGGAGCGCACCGCTTGTCGGTCTCAGGGAATATCGGCACGGCGAACAGGGGAATTTACCCTGGAGCCATCCCGCCACGCTAGAGGAAAAAGGCCGGGGCGGCTTCCCGGATGACTCCCCGGCGTCCGAAACCACTCGGCCACGCTCCCACCTCAGCGCTGCGTCGGATTGGCGGGAGCGGAACCGCCCGTCGGCGTCACCCCTTGACCCAACGGCGGCAGCTTGTTCACATCCACGATGTTCCCCTGGGCATCCTTGGGGGGATACCAGGCGTTGAGCGTCTGGATTAACACCGGTGTCAAGTCCACTTGCCGGGCGACGTAGAACGGCTGGGCCGCCGACGGCTTGAGCTTTAGCTCCTTAATCATCGGGTTTTTCATCTCCTCAGCGGTGACCGCATCAGGATAGGCGAAAACAATGTGATAGCCGTTCATCTCAGCAGTTTTGTCCACTACCAGTTTAATTTCATCGTAAAGTTGCGAGATAATGGCGCTCGCCTCGTCGTTGAGGATACGGTTGACCTCGGCTTCGCGGTCCTGGATTTTGCGGCTCAGTTCGACCATCTGCTTGCCGATTTTGTCGCGCAGTTCCGCCACCTGCTGCTGCTGGTACTCTTGCTGGAGTTTGGCCAATTCCGAGCGCCAGACGAGGATGTCCTTGGACAGTTCCTCCCGCTTTTTGTTGAGGAGGTACACCTGGTATTTGGCTTTGCCGTAGTCGCGCATAACGGCGGCCATGTTGAAGACGGCGATGGTGGGCCGGGATGGAGCGGTTCCCTGGGGTGTGGTCGCGGGCTGCTGGCCTTGAGCCGGGACGCTCAGTCCGGCCAGTGCGAGGGCTGCCAAACCTGCCGCCAGTCGTCGGAAGAGTCGTATCACGCCGGGTCCTCCTGATACCAGCCACGGAGCGGTGCGCGGGAAAGGCGAGCCGCCTGTGCCCATTGGCCCGCTTTCCGCGAGGCCCAACCTGAGCGGACGTCCCCCGTGGTCGTCCCGCCTGGCCTCTCTGCTTCGGTGATCCGTGCCGTGGGTTCGGCGGAGATACCACCGGTGCTCCAGGCCGTCAACCCCGACGTGAAGCTGGCTCAGCTCGCGGCCCAGGAGGAATGCCCTACCGCTGCCGCCTGGCTTACCGCTGTGGCGGCCGTGTGGGTCTTGCCGCTGCCGATGCCGCTGGACCCCCAAGCGCTGGACTCGTTTCGCCCCAGCTCCGATTTGTTGGGCCAGCTCCAGGGCAAGAGCAGCGCCGCCGGGGAAGGAGGATGAGCGGAGGCGGCGATCGCCTGGGATTGATGGCCATCGGCGGGACCGCTAAAGTGATGCGCTCAGGGATGCGCTCCAAAGCGAAGGTGTGCTCCCCTGCGAAGAGGGGACTGATCAGGAGAGGGACGCGGGATGAGGCCGTGGTGGTGGCTGCTGGCAGGGGGTGTGGTGCTGGCGGGTCACGGTGTGGCGGCGGCGCAGCTTTTCGGCGGTTGGGCGGGGTTGTGCGATGAGCGTCCGGTGCTGTCGGGGCGGCATGCGTTGCATCAGTATCATGCGGTGCTGGGGGCGGCACGGTTGTGGCAGGCGGGGCAGAATGTTTGCTATGATCCGGCCTTTGAGGCGGGTTATCCGAAGACGCCGGTGTTTGACGAGGGCTGCCGTCTGGCGGAGGTGTGGTACTGGCTAGCGGGGGGGGAATATGCCGCGGGGGTGTACAAGTGGGGCGTGTGGGCTCTGGTGGCGGTGATTCCCGTGGCGGCGGCACTTGCCCTGTGGGGAGCGGGCGGTTCTCCGGCGGGGATGGTCGCCGCGGCTGTGCTCGCCAGTGTGTGGACCTGGTCCGCCCCCGTGCAACTGCTCCTGGCCAGCGGGCTGATCGACGGACTGGCAGCGGGTTTGGCCGCCCTGGTCTTCGTACCCCATCTCGTCCGCTTCAGCCAGACGCTGGACGTGGAGGCCTGGCTTCTCAGCGCCGCCGCCGCTGTGGTGATCTGGTACTGCCAGCCGTTGTTGTGGGTGCCCCTGGGGGTGTTCGTCTTCGTGCATTATCTGGCGATGGCCCCGCAGCGGGGATTGGCCTGGCACCTGGCCTATGCTGGGATCGCCTGCGCCGGGATTGTGCCGAACGCCTGGTGGCTGGCAGACTGGGGGAAGTACTGGTGGTTGCGTCCGGCGTGGGAAGGGGAGGGGGTCGGGGCGGCGTTTGCGGGCTGGTCCTGGGGCGGCGTGCCCGGTGGCAGCGTGGTGGCAGCGGCGGGCCTTCTGGCCGCGCTGCTAGGGTGGGCAGACCGCTGGCGCAGCGGCAGCATGATCGCATTGGCCGGCAGCCTCACAGCGCTGGCCGCCCGTGGCTTTTCGACCGGGCCGTGGCTCGATGCCGCCGGACAGCGCAGCCTGGAAGTGCTGAGTCTAGCTTGGGGTCTCTTCGGCCTAGTGGGGCTATTCGAGACCGCCTGCCGCCGCGGCGGGGGCTTTTTCCTCCTTGCTCTGACGGTTTATGCCGCTTTGCTAGCTCTGCCGTTCGTGGGTTCGCCCCAAGTTGCTGACGCCTGGTGGCCGGAACCGGCTTCGCCCTCCCTGCGTCTGGGTTGGACGCCCGTAGAGGAAGAGTTGCTGGGGCAGCTCCGTCAGCACACCCAGCCGACGGCCCGCATTCTCTGGGAGGAACGGGAACGGGAAGCGGATACCGCCTCGGCCTTGCTTCCCCTGGCGACCCAGCGGTGGTACATCGGCGGCCTGCACGCCTGCCTGGAGCACCGCTACTGTGTGTTGCGCGCGGGGAGTTGGCTGGGCCGGCCCCTCCGCCAGTGGAGCGACGCCGAGCTGGAACAGTGGCTCCGCTGGTTCAACATCGGCTGGATCGTGGCCCGCAGTGACGAGAGTCTGCGGCGCTGGCAGCGCTATCCCGGCGCCCGCCTCCTCTGGCAGCAGCAGGACGGTCAGGGGCCGCTGGCTTTGCTCGAAATCCCCCGTCCGCACTCCTACCTCCTCACGGGCCGAGCGGAGAAAATCTGGGGCGATTGCGACCGCATCGTCCTGGAAGAAGTGGTGCCGGATGAACAGGGGGCGGTGGTGCTCAGCCTGCATTATCTGCCGGGCTTACGCGTTTCCCCCAGCTATGTCCGCCTGGAACGCGCCCCGGAGCCGCAAGGACGCACCGCCGTGGACCTCATCCGCCTCCACCTGCCCGCCCCTGTCCCCCGCATCCGCCTGAGCTGGGACAACCCCTGAAACCCGCCGGAGAAGTCAGGCTTCGGCAGTTTGTGACACGGCACAGTCACTCCCGCCGGAAGCCTGGCCAGTTCCTCTGCCTCCCCTTGTCCAGGAACACCGTCGGGCGCGCGTGGCAAAGGCCGCCACTGGCTACCTACAATGAAGGCAACTCGGCAAGCGCGCGGACACCGCTGGCTGACTGCCCGGGAAGCGGAACGGTGCGGTTGCCGCCGTAAGTTTGGGGCAGTCCGGTTTTCCGTCATCAGGACTATGGGACTGGAACGGTCCGGCTGCCGCCGAAAGCGCCGCCGTAAGTTTGGGGCAGTCCGGTTTTCCGCTGGACGTTGGGAGTGGATCGCTGCCCACCTGCATCGGGGAGGAAGCTGCCTTGCCTGTGGACCACCAGCGCATTTGCAAAGCGGTGCGGGAGATTTTGCTTGCGATTGGAGAGGACCCGGATCGGGAAGGCTTGCGTGACACGCCGGAACGGGTCGCTCGCATGTATGCCGAGGTCTTCAGCGGCCTGCACGAAAATCCCGCCTTCCATCTGCGCAAAACCTTCGTCCAGAAACACGACGAAATGGTTCTGGTCAAGGACATTCCTTTCGCGTCGTTCTGCGAGCATCACCTGCTGCCGTTCATCGGCCTGGCCCACGTGGCCTATTTACCCAATGGCCGGATCGTCGGCTTGTCCAAGCTGGCGCGGGTGGTGGAGGTGGTCTCCCGGCGGCCGCAGGTTCAGGAACGGATGACCGAGCAGATCGCGGACCTGATCATGGAGCATTTGCGACCGCGGGGGGTGGCGGTGATCTTGGAGGCGGACCACACCTGCATGAGCCTGCGTGGGGTGCGCAAGCCGGGTGCGCGGACCATCACCAGTTCCATGCGCGGCGGCTTTCTGGAACATGCCGCCACCCGTGCGGAATTGATGGCCCTGGTCTTTGGCCGCGGCAGTTGAGCGCTTCCCTCCGCCGGGCCGAAGGTGGCGATCGCCTTTTCCCTGCCCTTTCCGCCGTGCTTTCTCTTTCCTGCTCTTTTTCCGTCCCGCTTCCTTCTGCGTTTCTCCCTGCGGGGAGGGTTGGAGGCGGGGGCGGGAGTTGCTAAGCTGGCAGAAACCGGCTTTGCACGAGCCGGGGGACTCCGCGGCGGGGACAGGTCCAGAGCGGACCGGTGGCGTGTCGCTGTGGCGCAAGCGTCAACAACGTTAGCCGAGGATTTGCGCGGGCTGTTCCGGGGGATGCTCCGCGTCGATGCGGTGGCCCGGCGGCTCTATGCCCGCGATGCCAGCATTTTCGAGGTGGAACCGCAGGCGGTGGCCATCCCGCAGGATGCGGACGACCTGGCCGTGCTGCTGAAATACTGCCAGGAGCACCAACTGCCGGTGACGGCGCGCGGGGCAGGGACGGGCCTGGCCGGCGAGAGCGTCGGCGCCGGGGTCATCGTCGACCTGAGCGTGCACTTCCAGGCGATCCGGCAGATCGCATCCGACAGTGTCACCGTGGAAGCCGGGGTGCGCTATGCGGCGTTGGCAGCGGCACTGGCGGAGCAGGGCCGGCGCCTGGCTCCCGACCCGGCCAGCGGCGACGTCTGTACCATCGGCGGGATGATCGCCACCAATGCCTCCGGTTCCAATCTTTACCGCCACGGCTACATCCGCGATTATGTGCAAGAGCTGGAGGTCCTCTGGGACAATGGGGAGTCAGCGCGCCTGATCAGTCCGGCGGCGCGCCCCTGCCCTCTGAAGCGCGGCGAGAGCGGGGAAACCGGGGTACGCCCTGCCGCCCCCCCTGCGGCGGAGGGACCCCGCACCGCGGACATTCGCCGGGGTGTCACCGAACTGCTCTCCGCCCATCGCCACCTGATTGCCTGCCGCCCCACGGCCACGCCGTATGACCGCTGCGGCTACCGCCTCGATGACGTCTGGACGCCTGCGGGGGTGGACCTGGCCCGCTTGCTCGTCGGCTCGGAAGGGACGCTCGGCCTTGTTACCGCCGCCCGCCTGCGCACCATTCCCCTGCCCGGCGGTTGCGCCATGCTCTTGCTCGGCTTTGCCAGTCTGGAAGCGGCGGTACGTGCCGGGAGCGACTGCCGCCGCTTTCCCCTCACAGCCTGCGATCTGCTCGATCAGCGTCTGCTTTCGCTGCGTCGCCGCCCTGCACATCCCGGCGCCTTGGCCATTCCGCCGTCCGTGGCCGCCGCCCTGCTGGTCACCATCGAAGCGGACAGTCCGGAGCAGGCCCTGGAGCGCGGCTGGGGTTTGGCCAACACCCTCTGTTCCGCGGCGGGAGCGGTACTGCTGGCGGAACCCTCCTGCGACCCGCAGCAGCAGGCGCGCATGCGGGCCGTGCGCCAGGAGGCGGTCCGCGGCCTCTACGCTCTCGGTCCGGGTCCCCGGCCTTTGCCCGGTATCGAAGACCTGGGCGTCCCCGCCGAAGAACTCCCCGCCTTCATCGCCGCTTTGCTCGAATTGCTCCAGCGCCGCGAAGTCACCGCCGCCCTGCTCATCCATCTGCTCACCGGTCAGGTCCACCTTCGGCCTCTGCTCGATCTGGAGCAGCCCCAGGACCGCGTCCGCCTCTGGACCCTCGCCGAGGAAGTCCACACTCTGGTCCTGCGCCTCGGCGGCACGGTCAGTACGCAGCATGGCGTCGGCTGGGCACGCACCCCTTGGGTCGAACGCCAGGTCGGACCCCTTTACCCCCTCTATCGTGAACTCAAGCGCATCTTCGACCCCCGCCATCTGCTCAATCCGGGCAAGATCGTCGGTCCGGACCCCAGCCGCGAAGCCTGGCCGCTCTACGAACCGCTGCCGCCACCGAACCCCCCGCCGCTTTCCGCCAATGGCCGCCGCCCTCTGCCTCTGGTGTTCGATGCTGCCGCTGCCGCCGAAGCCGCCCGTTGCTCCCGCTGTGGCGATTGCCGCACTCACCAGTTGCCCCAGCGCATGTGTCCCCTGTTTCGCATCGCCGAGCTGGAGCTGGCCGCCCCCCGCGCCAAAGCCGAACTCTTCCGCCTCCTGCACAATCATCCCCCGCGTCCGGAGGACCTCGACGCCCTCACCCAGATCGCCGATTGGTGCTTCCTCTGCGAAATGTGCCGCCTGGAATGCGACGTCCACGTCGATGTCCCGCGTCTGATGCTGGAACTGAAGGGGCAGTTGCACGCGGTAGAAGGCCCGCGCCGCTTTGAGTGGTTCCTCAGCCGCTTGGACTTCTGGGCCGCCTGGGGCAGCCGCCTGGCTCCATTGAGCAACTTCCTGTTGCGCCGCCGCCTGTTCCGCTGGCTGCTGGAAAAGCTCACCGGTCTGTCGCGCCACCGCCGTCTCCCGCGCTTCGCCCGTCCCTCCTTTTTCCGCTGGGCACGCCGCCAGGGTCTGACCGAACATCCGCCCGCCGCCGCCCGCGGACGCTTCGCCTACTTCGTCGATCTGTACGCCGCCTATCATGACCCCTCGCTGGCCGAAGCGGTTGTCGCTGTCCTGCGCCACCACGGCTCCGCCGTCTATGTCCCGCCGCGACAACGCTCCGCCGGGCTGGGACCCTGGAGCGCCGGCGACCTGGAAGCCTTCCGCGAACTGGCCCGCCATAACGTCCGCCTCCTCGCCGAATGCGTCCGCGACGGCTACCACATCGTTTGCTCCGAACCCACCGCCGCCCTGCTTCTCCGCCGCTATTACCCCCTGCTCCTGGACGATCCCGAAGCCCGCCTCGTCGCCGAGCACACCCAGGAGCTGACCACCCTCCTGGTCCACTGGCAGCAGCAAGGGCTGTTGCGCGAGGACTTCCAGCCCCTGCCCTGGCATGTGGCCCATCACACGCCCTGCCATCTCAAGGCGCTGGGCGGACCCGCAGCCACCGCGACGCTGCTGGAACGAGTGCCCGCCCTGCGGGTGGAGCCGCTTGAGGCCGGCTGCTCCGGCATGGCCGGCTTGTGGGGCCAGCACGCCGCGGCTCTGCCGTTGTCCCTGCAAGTGGCTCAGCCTTTGGCCGCCGCTCTAAGCGCCGCCCGTGCCACCCTCACCACCAGCGAATGCTCCGCCTGCCGCCTCCAGCTCCAGCACCTGACCGGCTATCGCTCCTTCCACCCCGTGCAGCTTCTGGCCCTGGCCTACGGCCTGCTCCCCGCCCTGCAACCCCGCCTCTCCCTCCCCCTGCCCCTCTCCCCCCTCCTTAGTGAGTGACTCTGCACTATCACCACCAGTGTCACACAATGCTACTTGACATTTATACGTCATGATCTAAAGAAACACTGAACAGAGTGATACTGGGGAAAATGTGGTCTCTAAGTTCAGTACTATTACCGCCTCTTCAGTCTGAAGTGGAATAGAAGAAGTGGAAGTACTCGACTTGGGGGAGAATAAATATGATGGCAGTCGCTTTTATAATCCATACAAATGTCAAACATAATATTATAATCATAGGACAAACATTTGGATTTATAGATTTAATTGTGATACATGTATTATATATATTGTTTATTGTACTTGTAATATCAATTATTTCTTTTTTTTCTTAATCTAATTCGTGAAAGTATTTGTTGGATAATCAAATCTAATGAAATCATCGAAAATTTGCAGTATTTGTCTAGTAAATTGAGCAGTGAAATGAATGAAGTCAGAAAAACGTTGTCTCAAATATCATCTGAACAGCGAGAGATGCGAAAAGAATTTCAAGACAGACTTTATGGCTTAGCAGAAATCAAAATAACAGAGATCAAAGAAAGATTGGAAAATATATCATGTGACTTGCACAAAATTATATATAAATTAAAGAAAATAAATATAAAAATTATGCATTATGATAAGACTAAAGAGATTGAAAATTCAGATAATAAGTATAAAACAGATTCTAATTCAAATCATAATAGTGATGATGTAGCGAAATGAAGTGCCGCTGCTTCCGACGGGCCGCTTCAGGATGGGTCGAAGAGGGTGGGAGGTGAGGCGGACGGAGGGGGCGAGGAAGGGGGCGAGGAAGGGGTGGCGGGGGGGAGTTTGCCCAGGGCGCGCCAGGCGCGGGGGGTGGCGATCCGACCGCGGGGCGAGCGGATGATGTACTGCTCCCGCAGCAGGTAGGGTTCGATTTCGTCGGCTAAGGTGTCGGCGGCGAGATTGAGCGTGGCGGCCAGGGCTTCCACTCCGGTCGGTCCGCCCCCGAACAGTTCGATGAGCGTCTCCAGATAGCGCCGGTCGTTTTTGTCCAGTCCTTCCGGATCGACTTCGGCCATGTCCAGGGCGGCGCGGGCGATGTCGGCGGTGATGACTCCTTCGTGGCGGGCGGCGGCGTAGCTGCGGGCCCAGTAGAGGCGGGCGTTGGCGATGCGCGGCGTGCCTCGGCTGCGCCGGGCCAGCTCCTCGGCGGCCTCCGGCGTGATCGGCGTTTGCAGCTTGGCTGCGTTGACCCGGATGATCTGCGCCAGCTCCTCGACACTGTAAAACTCCAGGTGCTCATGCATCTTGAAGCGGTCGCGCATTGGGCCGGAGAGCAGGCCGCTGCGGGTCGTCGCCCCGATCAGGGTGAAGCGCTTCAGGCGCATGGTGATGGTGCGGGCGTGCACCCCTTCCCCCAGCACGATGTCGATGCGGTAATCTTCCATCGCCGGGTAGAGGAACTCTTCGACCACGCGGGGCAGGCGGTGAATCTCGTCGATGAAGAGGATGGCCCCTTCTTCCAAATTGGTGAGGAAGGGGAGCAGGTCGGCGGGTTTGCTCAGGGCCGGGCCGCTGGTCATCTGGATCGAGGTGCCTAGCTCATTAGGCAGGACCGTGGCGAAGGTGGTTTTGCCCAGTCCAGGGGGTCCGTCGAAGAGGATGTGGCCGAGGGGTTCGCCGAGTTTCTTGGCCGCAGCAACGGCGACGGCCAGACGCTCCGCCACCTTGCGCTGGCCGATGACTTCCCGCAGCCACTTGGGACGCAAAGCGGCATCTCGCCGCCGGCTCTCCTCGTCGGTGCCGCTGAACCGGCTGCCGACGGCCCCACCGCTGCCGGCGGCACTCCCGGCGGCACTCCCCGCTCCTCCCAGCACTCGTTCCCGTGCCATCGCCTCTCTCCCTGCGGGCCGTTCCGCTTTCTCCTCCATCCGCTCCCGCCGTGCGCCTCCCTCGGACTTTCCCATACTCGCTCCGCCGCACGGAGGGCAAGACCGGCTCCCCTCAGCCCAGCCGCTCTTGTCTCCATCACCATCATAAACCCAACCAGACGGACAGCGCAGGTCGGTGGTGGACTTTTCGGGCTTGGCCAAGAGGAGTGGTCATCCATCATCAACCGGGCGACGCGGGACAGACCTGACGGCCTGGGCGGCGCAGGTTGGCCGTGGACTTTTCCGGCTCTTGACAGGACCGTCGGAAGAGGCGGGACGAACGGATCGCTCCCGTTCTCCGGGAGCCGCTGCCGCTCGGAGGAGTCGGATTTTCTCGGAGGGGACGCTCACTTCTTACGATGGCGAATGCGCGAGCGCATCCGGCGCTTCTTCCGTCCCACTTTGCGTCGGCCATTACCCCGGCGTCGAGCACCCATGCGATTCCCTCAATGATGAAGCTTCCTCACCTTCCGCCTTCGCCGGCGCTTCAGAGAGCGTTCGGGCTGGCGGCCCCGCGGAGCGGCTAACCCCCCATCTCCTGAGGAGGAAACCAAGCCTGCCGCCATCCGCTTCGGACAGCTCCCTTCCGCGCTGTCTCTCTCTACGGGGCACGTAGAGGTCGGCGTCTGTCTCTCTACGGGGCACGTAGAGGTCGGCATCTGTCTCTCTACGGGGCACGTAGAGGTCGGCGTCTGCCTTTCTACGGGACCATTAAAGTAGGAAGCGCCACCGGCCCGCGGCAACCCACCCCTGTGTTACCCTCAACTTGGGTCCGATGCTAAACTCGCAGCTTGACTGAGGCAAACTCCCCACGGTACTATCAACCGTAGTGGATGCTCGCCAGTACGATGAAGTCGAAGCCTCAGTGCAGCAAAGGAGGGAGACGGAGGGTCAGAAGTATGCCGTTGAGCATAAAGGTTACACTTCCCAAGTCGCAGGCGCCGGTTTTCCCGGATCGTTGTGTGGCCTGCGGGGTGGAATCTCCCGGCGCTGTCTATCGCCTCCGTGCTAGGGCCATCGGTTGGTGGACCCTGCTGTCCTGAGGTTCCCTCTGGTGTTTGGGCCGGCAGTTGACTGTGGAGGTGCCGGCCTGCGAGCTTTGCCGTCGGCCGTTGCGTCGCCAGTGGTGGCTGTGCCGGCTCCTGGATGTGGGGTGATCGCCATCGGGTTGGCCGCTGCCGGGAGTCTGCTCCAGTGGTACAAGGGACCGTTGAAACGGTGGCTGGTGATCGGGATCGTTCTCGTTTTCCTGATGCCGTTGGCACTGTGGGAGACGTTCTTCCCCCCGCCGTTCGATATCACGGTGTGCTCAGACACGGTGGACTATGAGTTCCGCGACCCTGACTGCGCTGTGGAGTTTGCCGCCCTCAACCTGTCGGAGCCGACGGAGGCCAGCGAAGCGGAAGACGGCAGCGGGGGACATGCCCGCTTCCTGAAATTCACAATTCGCGCAGTTCCTGCTATGGTGGAACGGAGGGGTACGGATGGGAGTCTATCAGAAAAGGAGGTACGCACATGACCAATATGGCGAAGCGGTGGCACTACGTTACCGGTGGGCAGCGGTACGGACCTGTGAGTGATGCCGAGAGCGGGGGCATCGGTCTGTATCTGTTGGTGTTCAGTGGGATGGGCCTCGCTGGGGTCGCGTGGCTCCTGGCCGGTCCAGCGACGGATGAGGGCTAACTCTCCCACCGGCGGTGGACCAGGCGGCTTGTGGGGGGCGGGGTATGGCGGCCTTGGCGTATATCATCGTCCTCGTGGGTCTGTGGCTCCTGGTGTCAGCATTGCTGAACTGGGAGTGGTATGAGAGCATTCTGGAGTTTCGGCTAGCTGAGGCTTTTTTGGGGGAGGATTCCGCCCGCTGGCTTTGTGGTGTCAGCGGCGTGGTCCTGATGGGGATGGGGATAGCGTTACTGCTCGAGATGGAGTAGTTCGTCGGCCAAGCTCAGGGCGGCGGCGGGGCGGCGGAAAGCGGGCGGCCGGCGAGCCGAGAAGAGAGGGGGACCAGCGGAATGTGAGGCCAGCGGCGGACGGTAACAGACAGGGGGAAGACTGTCCGCATTGCCGTAGCTCATCCGTTATTCTGGGAAAGGCCGCTCCCGGTGGGGGTAAGGGGGAGTTGTTTCGTTTCAGCAGCCGGGGCGTGTGGCAATACCGCGGTCGAGAATCGCCTCGGGGCGGTTTCCGGCGGCCGAGCCAGATCGTTCGTTCAGCAGCGGGGACGGTGCGTGATTTCCGCGCATTCGGGCGGCAACGTCCGGCGGCCCGGTGGCGCCACCGGGCCAGGCTTGTTTGTTGTTTCGTATCACCTCACTTGAGGGGGAGACCCATGGATCGCCGAGAAATGTTGGGCTGGTTGGGGGCAGTGGGTGGGGGGTTGGCCGCGGGCGGCCCTTCCCTGCAAGCGGCGGATCATCCAGATCGGAAGGAGGCCAAGGGGGGGGCGGCAGGCCCGATGCACGGCCCGCATGCCCACTTCTGCGGCATCCACATCGCCAAGAAGGACCCCAAGTTGCAATGGATTGTCCAGCACTACTGCACGGCCCACAGCGGCGCAGACCATGACGAGGCCATGTTCCAGTGTATTCTCTTCGACTCCACCGAGAAAAATGCCAAGCTGCTGGGAGTGGAATACATCATCACGGACAAGCAATACCGCAAGCTGCCGGACGAAGAGAAAAAGTACTGGCACCCGCACACCTATGAGGTCCTGGCCGGCGGCCTCATCGCCCCGGGCATGAACCCCGACGAGGAGATGAAGTTCATGAAGGTCATCCTCACGACCTGGGGCAAAACGTGGCACACCTGGCCCGATCCCCGCACCCCGGTTCCGCTCGGCGAGCCGCTCCTGATCTGGGCCTTGACCGGCGATGGCCAAGCCGATGAAAAGGTGATCGCGGCCCGGGATCGGCAGTTCGGAGTCTCGACCGCCAAAATCCGCGAGCAGCGTTCCCAGGAGATCGGTTGGGAGGTCCCCCAGGTGTCGCTGCCGAAATCGCTCCATGCGGTGGGCCGACAGTGGACCAATGAGGGGGAAGACAAGCCGACCCGAAAGAAACGGTGATCCAGGGCGGCCCGCCGGCGATGACCCCGGCTCGGCCCCACCCGCCACGGCAGCGGCGAGCAGCGGGCGGCAGCACCTAGCTGGGCGTGGGGCCGGGCGAAGTGAGAGTCCCCTCCTCGCTCATCCCGCAGCGGACCAGGGCGGAGCGGGGAGCGGCGGAACGGGCTTGGTCCGCAGCAGGAGGGTGTCTCATGCTGGAAGGTCTCGATCAGATCGATTGGACCTCACTCCGCCACGCCTATGGACAGGCCAGCGACGTGCCGGGCTGGCTGCGCGCCCTGCTCTCCCCCAATGCCAAGGTGCGCCAAGAGGCCATTTACGAGCTATTCGGCACCATCTACCACCAGGGTACCGTCTACTCGGCGTCGGCCGCCGCTGTCCCCTTCCTCTATGAATTGCTGACCGCCCCGAATGTGCGAGACAAATCGAGCATCGCCTGCCTGCTGGCCAGCATTGCCGACGGGGCCGGGTACCTGGAGGTCCACGCCGTCGATGACTTCGGCGAGCAGACCTGGCGAAAGATTCTCGCTCAGGAGGGCAAGACCCTGGAGGAGGAGCTGAAGCAAGAAGCGGCCGAGGTCCAGGCCGTTCGCCGTGCGGTGGCGGCGGGACTACGCCACCTCCTGCCTTACCTCAGCGACAGCGAACCTGAGACCCGCTACTCAGTGGCGGTTGCCCTGGGCAACTACCCGGAGCATGCCGGATGGTCCCTGCCTGCCATCGAAGCGGCGCTGGCCTCGGAATCCGACAAAGAGGTGCGACAAGCCCTGGCCCGGAGCCGGGCGCGGCTTGTCCAAAGCTCTGCCCAGGGAAGCGCCCGATAGAGCCAAGCTCAGGGCGGCGGCGGGGCGGCGGAAAGCGGGCGGCCGGCGAGCCGTGGAGGGGGGCCTTGAACCGGCTCGCTCGGCGGAGGGAGATGCAACGATGCTTACGGCAGAGGCGATGCTGGTTGCATTCCTCGGCTTCTCGTCGATCGCCGGGCTGACGTGGTTTTTCTCGTCTCGGCCGCGGTGGTACCTGCGGGTGTTTGTGCCTCGGGATGAATGGCTGGAGGGGGGACGCTGGGCGTTCCGAGACGACTTCCGCAGGGATATGCAGCAGATGGCGGGGCTACAGTTCGGAGTGGGCTGCGTGTTCGGATTGGTCGGGCTATGGCTGGGTCTTTGAGGACGCACAAAGCACCAGAGGCTGAATTGGCGCTGCTTCTGGTCCGGCGGTGGGACGAGCGCTTCCTCTCTGCGATGTGTTGACTGGAGCCGATGGGTTGGAGCCGATGGGCTAGAGCCACGGTGGGGCGGAATCCCCTCTGTGCTCAATGGCATCACATGGTCAATTCCGAACGGAGGTCCGCGTTCTAGCGGTTTCGGAACAGGGAGAGGCGGAGGAAAGCCAACAAGAGGCAGAGGCGAAACTATGGTTCACGTCGAGATACAACGTTGTCCGCATTGCCGGGCAGAAATTGATGTTCGCATTCTCGGCGTGTGCAGCCGTCTGGGTCCCTCGCGCCAGATGTGCTATCGGTGCGGCCAGGTTTGTTTCACAGACCGCCGGGAATGGCGGTTCATGACCATCTCCGCCCGCCTGCGCTATGGATTTTGGTCCCTGATGTACATCATGGTGGGAGCGACTCTAGGCGGTGGATATTTCCAATGGTCGGTCCAACTCATCGGAGTCGGTTTCCGCCAGGGGTGGATGGTGGACTTCAGCGAGCCGCCTTTCTGGATTGGCTTCGGCACGGGCTTCATCGTCGTCGGATTGGTGCAGGTCCTGCGGGTGGCGGCATCCATTCGCCGGGTGCGAGGATGCCAGGACGAGACCGAGGAAATCCCCTCTGTGCCGCCTTCTGTTTTGCGGTGGGGCTGGCACCTTCCTGTCCTAGCGCTCGTGGCGATTCCGCTGTTTGTGTGCGGGATAGTGGCACTCCTGCGAGACTTTGGGCGGTGAGGTGCCGTGTGGCCGCGGGGCAGCAGGGGCATGCCGGATAAACCGCTCGGCCAGGGACGCCGGGTGATCCTCTGCGCAGAAGTCCGCGATCCGAAAACCTTTCCACGACCATGAGGCGGGATGCTCATCCTGCTCCTTGGGGTCTCGCTGTTCGGTCCTGGCGGCAGGGGATAGCGGCCTCCTGGGCCGCCTCTGGGCTTTCCATCGCTTCCGTTCCCCGAGACGCAGCGTCTCAGGGGGCTGGGACGGTGGGACAGCCTGGGACCGGC